>CABPZV010000005.1 GCA_902462015.1 uncultured Eubacteriales bacterium
CGCCGATCATCGGCAAAGGAGCGCATCGTAAGAAGTGGCAGAAGCAGCGAAAAGATGTATATAAGAATTGTAAAGTAGAGCGATATATCAGCGCTGTTACCCTCTATTGACATAAGCACAGTAGAATACGCAAACACAAATCCGCTCAACGCAAGATATGTTGCTATAAACACGTAGCCTATCGGCGAGGTAAAATATGAACGTAGTTCACGTTTATAAATTGCAAACATGGTTTTGACCTTTCACTTGTTTTCGGCTCTTGTAAAATTCAGTTTTTATACTATCCTTTTAGTTAGACAGAGTACACTTTGCTTTTAACCAGCGGAGGATTGACTGTTCTTTGTTACCTTTATTCTTTTTATTTTCTTTTTTGCAGAAGACGAAGAACGGCCAGTCATTGAAATAAATATATCTTCAAGGCTGATTCCAATCGCCTTAGATTCTATCAGAGGCCAATCATTCTGTGCAAGAAGCTTGAACAGAGGTTTACGGATATCGATGCCGGGCGCACTTTCAATGATGTATGAAGAACTGTCAAGCTCATGCTCCGAGAGAATTTCTACACGCTGAACACCCTGTAAATTTCTGATAGCAGAATTAACCTGCTCTAAGGGGCCGCATATTTTAACAGACACACGGCGGTTGCCGCCGGCGATCGTCGATATATCCTCGGTTCTCTCATCTGCTATTAGCTTACCGTTATTGATTATAACTACTCTGTCGCATACAGACTGTACTTCACTCAGAATATGGGTTGAAAGAATTACCGAGTGATTCTGTCCGAGCGTTCTTATAAGATTTCGTATTTCAACAATCTGCTTAGGGTCAAGGCCGACGGTCGGTTCATCAAGAATTATCACCTTTGGATTTCCAACAAGAGCCTGCGCTATCCCGACACGCTGTTTATACCCTTTTGAAAGATTGTCAATAAGACGTTTTTTTACATTGGCAATTTTTACAACCTCGCAGATTTCATCAAGGTGTTTAGTCCGGTTGAAAGTACAGTTTTTAAGCGAATATACAAAATTAAGATATTCAATAACCGTCATATCAGGATAAAGAGGCGGAACCTCCGGAAGATATCCAATGCTTTTTTTTGCTTCTGTAGCAAATTCAAGTATATCAAATCCGCCTACTGTCACATTACCGGAGGTTGCAGACAGATATCCGGTGATAATATTCATTATCGTCGATTTTCCGGCTCCGTTCGGTCCGAGAAGTCCAACAATTTCCCCGTCTCCGACTGTAAAGCTGACATCGTTTACAGCATACTTATCGTTATACTGTTTAACGAGATTTTCAACCTTTATCATGTATATATTTTTCCTTTCAGGTCAAAGGCAAGAGAAAAGACAGAAAAATATACCTGTCTTCTCCCCTCTTTCTTATTCTATATTTTTTCTAATTTTATCATATATTTTTAAATAAATCATGAACATATACTGCATGTATAAAAATTTCAAAAATTCTCTAAATTACTTCATCATTTCCAGGGATCACTACCCATTCCCCTGTCCGGTTTATTTCCTCCTATTCCCATGCTGGGATCTCCGTTCATTTCTATTCCAGGCTCATTTCCCATTCCTATACCGGCCCCGTTGGAACTGTATATATTTTCGGACATTGTAATTTCTGCAAGTGTGTTTCCGCCGCTTATTGTACTATCCGAGGTATAACCGTTTGCGTCAGCATTGTTTACAGTGCCTCCGGAAATCAAAGTATATGTACCGCCGCAGACAATGCCGGGTGCTGTAACTGTGGCAGACTGATAAGCTTTAGGCGGAGTAAATGACGCTACTACAGAGCCATCTTCGTTTACTACAGCGAACGGTGTGCCGGCACTCTGAGAAGCAAAATTATATGAGATTGCTCCCTGACTGCTTGCAGAGGTAAAGCCCTGAGCCATACCGGAGCTTCCGAGCGCTATCAATACACCGCCTGAAACGTCTGCGGAGACTTCATAATCAAGCGCACCGTTTGCCGAATCTGTTGGACCTGATACGAGCGTAATTCCGCCGTTTACCAATAGCGTTCCGTTGGAATCAATTCCATCGCCGGCGGCGTTTACAAATATATATCCTCCTGATATTGTGATTTGACCGCTGTCCGATGAGAACATTCCCTGTCCCGGTCTTCCCCCAACTGATGATGAATCTGCGCCTCCGGCGGCATTTATTCCGTCGTCGCTTGACACAATGGAAATTGTTCCTCCGGAAATTTCTATTTCAGCACTTTCAATTCCCTCGTAGCTTTTCGAGATTTCTATGCTTCCGTCTGCAATAATAAGCGAAGTATCCGCATGTATTCCGTCGTCGCCGGATTCCGCTTTTATTGTTCCTCCCGAGATATATACAGCATTATTCGAATGAAGCGAGTCGTCAGCGGAATCAATTTGCATCGTTCCTCCTACTATCTTAATTGTATCCGCAGCTTTAAGGCCTTTACCGGATTCTTCTGAAATGTTCGACGTACTTCCGTACAAGGAACCTCCTGCGAATTTCCAACCTGAATTCCATTCTCCTGAAGAAGTTACGGAAGCGTTTGAACTTCCTCCTCCGGAGCTAATTTTAGTTGTACCTCCGGAAATCTTAAGAACGGTTTCGGCCTGAATACCGTCGTTCTCCGCAGTGATGCTAATGTTTCCATCCGCTATATAAATGTAGCCTCTTGATGAGTCTTCAGAATTGTCTGAACGAATTCCGTCGCTTCCGGCTTTTATATCAATTATGCCGCCGCCGATTTTCACACAGTCTTTTCCGTTAAGTCCGACTTTCTCTGCTGTTACGTTAATCGTTCCTCCAGTTATTACAAGATCATCCTTTGATACAATTCCATGCTTATAGCCTCCGGAAATATTTAAAATGCCGCTTCCGTTTACAGCAAGGTCTTCTTTACTGAACAGCGCGGCATCAAGGGTTGTACCGTCATCTGCAGTATTGTACGATGTTCCGTCCGATAATGTATTTTCAGAATTTTCTGCAAGAGTAATAAATACTTTATCTGCGCTTTGGATATATATTGCGGGGCCGGATTCATTGTGAACTGAAACCCCGTTTAATACAAGCTGAATTTTTATGTCTTTTCCTGCTGATATTCTTACAGACCCATCGGAAAGCTTTCCGCTCAAAATATACGTTCCTGCTTCTGTAATAACAACACCGTTTTCATCTGCGGCAGCTCCGCTTCCCGAAACTGTACAGCCCCCATCTGACAGGAAAACTGAAACAGAGTTGGATTCATTATAACTTGAGTCGAATTCACGCTCAGTAAAACCGTATCCGTCTTCATCTGTTATTCCTGATAGTGCAGAGACTGCTATATCACTTGTTTCGGAAATCTCTGCAGCCGTATTTTCCTGATTATTAGTTTGAGGCTGTGTTTCCGTTTCGTCCTGCCTGCTTCCGCATGAAGAAAGCAGAAGTATAAAACAGGTTATAATACTCAGCAGCTTTAAAATACTTTTTCTTTCGGTGTTCAAAGTGATTCTCCCCTTTCAATGGCTTCTGTTATCATAATCTCAAGATTTCCGTTTCGGCATCTCAGCTCATCAATAAATTCACGCATTTTTTCCTTAGAATTTAACTCTAATTTATATACTAACTTGTAAAGGCTGCCCATATTCGTTGTTTTGGCTGATACGAGACTGCATGACGATGTATACTTATCAAAAATATCATTAAAGGCATCGGTAAACTGCAGTGACTCCGGTACGGTCATATGCAGGCACATTTCACGTTCTTCACGCATGGGAATACGCATTACAATCATAATAGCCGCGGAAACAATTACCGTAAATACAACCGCTATTCCTATATAGCCAGCTGCACACGAAAGTCCGGCTGTCATTGCTAAAAAAATTGACGCAATCTCCTTTGCCCTGCCCGGAATGGAACGGAATCTTACCAGGGAGAAAGCGCCCGCAACGGCAATTCCGGTGCCAACATTGCCGTTTACCATAATTATAACCGTTTCTATTACAGCAGGAAGAATTACAAGTGATAAAATGAAGCTTTTTGAAGACTGACTCCGGTATGACGACACAGCGGCGACCAAAATTCCGCATAAAAAAGCAACCGCAGTACATATCATATAGACGGAAAAACTTAAGTTATTTTCCATTATAGATGAAAAAATATCAGGCATATTCTAACTCTCCTTTTGTGTAATTATTATTGGCGGTACATGTATTCTTGCATAACATATCTGCATATGCTGTTCCATATTTTGAAAAGGATGACGGAAAAATATTTTGGCGGTCAAGTGTGGATGAAAGCCAAAATGGCATTGCGCCGCAAGTTTTTATTTCCATAAGTTTGGATCCATTCTCTATGATGTTTTTTCCTCTGCTGCCATGTTCAAGTAAAAGATCATCTGCGCGATATCTGACATCACTGTCAAAGGTTAGTCTTATGTCAGGGTTTTCACAGCAATAATACGCTTCCCGTTCATATGATATAAGACACTTTGGCTTTGGCTTGTTATAAAAATTAATTAAATAATCGATTTCATTCATTATTTGAGAGTTAAAAGGCTGTTTTCCAAAATCAATATAATTATGTATTTCGCAAAGGGTCATAGAAACTCGTCGTTTATAAACAATACCTTTATATTTTTTCTTGATTTCAAGAAAAACAGTACTGTTTTCATCGGGAACTCCGTAGCTGCGCAGACGAAGCTTTTCTTTATATACTTTCGCATCAATTGACTGCCGAATCATTCGGTAATCTTCAGTGTCAAAGTATAGGCTGTTTATAGTACTTTTTCCGTACTCATCAGGGGAGAGCCTGTTTCTTATTTCTTTAATTAATCTGTTATACTGATCTTCCTTCAAATAATATTTCTTTTCGATTCGCTCAAAAATATTCTTGGTCACAGACATAATGATATCACCCGATTTCTTTATACAAATAATTTTTTTCTACAATTTTATATGTTTTTACCTACATTTTATATTATATTGTATTTGTGAAAACCGAGTGAAGATGAGTTTATAACATTTTGTTTTTTAGGGGAATTTATAACTAAAAGAATTTATCCCTGCCCGTAAAATCAAAAACACCTTACGGTTTTTCCGTAAGGTGTTTTCTAAAGTTATACTCTAAAAGAAAGTATAATATTTTTATGATTTAGTGTGTGTCATTCTTGCTCTGCAAGAATTTTCATAAGAGCTGAAAGGTCGCGTGCATCTACTGATCCGTCGCCGTTAACGTCGCCGGCTAAGTCTCCAGAGTCCTCAGCAAGAATTTTCATGAGCGCTGAAAGGTCGCGTGCATCAGCCTCTCCGTCGCCGTTAACATCGCCGATTATACCTGTCTGCTCTTTTTCACCGCAGACTGTGCAGATACCGTCTACAAAGTTGTGAGGAATCTTTTCGATTTCTCTTACGCTGTCCTCTTTGATTGCGCCGCAGACGGAGCAATGAATAGATTCGCTTCCTGCTTCTGTACAGGTTGCTTCCTTATCAACAGTGTACTCTTCATTCCAAGAGTGAACTGTCATCGGAATCTCTCTTACGCTGTCCTCTTTGATTGCACCGCAGACAGAGCAGTGAATAGATTCGCTTCCTGCTTCTGTGCAGGTTGCTTCTTTATCAACCGTGTATTCTTCATTCCAAGAATGCTCAAGCATCGGAATCTCTCTTACGCTGTCTTCTTTAATCGCATCACAGTGTATGCAGTGGATAGATTCGCTTCCCGCTTCTGAACAAGTTGCTGCCTTGTCAATTGTGTAATTCTCTGCCCATGTGTGTTCGGTTGAAGCCGCTTCAGATGAAAGCTTAAATGACAGAGGATCTTCTACCTGATAATTTATGCGATATTTAGATCCGCAGTTAGTAGCCCATCCGCCAAAGCTGTCAACAAGCATAAAGTTATAACCGAATCTCTGTCCGTCTTTAAGCAAGGTTTCTTTTGCGGTTTCGGTCAGCGGGACACGCATTTCAAGAATGTAATATCCTTCATCGGTATTCAAGGTTGTAGCAATATTCTGAGCATCTTCAAGTCTCTTTTCTGCGCTGTCACGTACAAAGTCGCCAAGTGTTGACCACCTAGTCTGATCATTTTCCCATATAGCGTTTCCTCCAGCAGGACTCTGAACAAAAAAGTAGTTCTCAGACGCTGTACTTTCGGAAACATATAGCATATGCATGATACCGTCGACAAGCCACGGTGAATCTCCAACGATAGCAGCAGTCTGCTCATCATCAAGAGTCATAAGGGTGCTGTCATATATCTTTGAGCACATGTAAAGTGCATCATCATCCCATAGGAAATATGACTGAGAATGTGTAAATTCAGGTATATCGAAATTACCATCGGACAAAATCGCTGTACTGTCCTTTGCGACTATTCCCGCTTCAAGAAGCGCCTTAGCTGTCTCAACGTTATAGCTTCCAAGGTCAGTTGCCCAGTTCTGTACAAGCTTTCCTTCTTTTGCAAGTTCGAGTGTATTTACACCAAATGAATCAAGATAAGCATCATCAATTTTACCGTCAAGAACAGGCGTACTCTTTTTCACTACAGGAGTGTCATCTACAGGCGGCTGTTCTCCGGCGCCGAGAGTGATAGTATCACCACCGTCGCTATTGACCATCTGCCATGTACAACCAGCAATGACAGTGTTGTCTGCCCATCCAGCGTGTTCTTGAGATTTAATGCCAAGTCCTGTCTTAAACGATTTTCCTTCAGAAAGACCAAGCGCATCACTTCTCAGAATCCGTCCTTCTATTACTACTCCTGATTCTGATTTTACAATTACATATTCAGTATTTTCTAAGGTACCATTTGCACCGTCAGCTATATTTGTTCCACCGTTCCGCCAGTTATAGAATATCTGCGCGGTACCGTCTTTGGGCATGAATCTGTATACATCAGAATCGCTCCAGAACTCACTTGAGTTGAGAAGTGCAAACTCTACTATATAATCATCTGTTCCAAAAGAAGTATCATCTATTGTGGCATACATATATACATAGTCTTTATCCCAAAGGAGCTTCATGTTGCCCTTTTCGATAGTATAGCAATATGAATTCGTATATGCTTCATCCATCTCGCCGTCAATAGTCGCTGTATAACCTTTAACAGCTGCGCCGTTTCCGCCAACCTGTACAGGAGGCGTAACTTCTCCACTTTCATAAGCCTCGCCGAGAGAGAATACTCCGTCAGATGGAGCTGCCCAACTATAAATTCCATAAATACGAGAATCTTCTCCGTTGTTACCGTACTTATCCATTATACTAAAGTCAAGTTGATAGAAGTCACCTTTAGTTAGCGTGTCCATCTTAACTCTAAGTTCTACTGTATAAATGTTATTGTCTTTATCAATAGTATAAGCGCATTCGTTAGCATAATCTGCGAGCGAAGTAAAAACCTGTTCGTTTGTTTCCGGTAAATTAGTACCAGCTCCGGTACCATTTCGATTAGATACATTAATTTGATTTGCTGTGGGACTTATTCTGATTCTTGCATCTCTCTCAAAACGCCAACTACCATTTCCGTCGCTGGAATTAAAAAAGCTGAAAACTACACCGTCCTGCCAAACTGCATCAGCGGTTGAGTCTGTAGATATTGTTTCGTCGTGTATCTGTGCCGCCATATACAGGTAATCATTATCCCAAAGATAATATGACGTTCCAGATGGTGCAGAAAGTTCTGTACTTCCGCCTAAAGGAAAAACAGCAGATGAAGTATTTAGGTCAAGCGAATATGACTCCAGATAAGCCGCGTCAAGTTGTCCGTCTATTGTTGGTGTATACTTGAGAGCGGTGTCCCCAACTGCGGATGAACCGATAGTCATGAAAGGAATGCTCTGAAGTACAAACAAACCAGCTGTTAAGGAAGATAACAACCTCTTTGTTTTCTTTTTCATGATAACCTCCATTAGATTATGTAGAAATTTGTTTTATTTGCCGGTTGGATGCCTGCAGAAACGACACACACTTTAAATTTCAACAGGCAATTTCAATCGACTTTTTTCTTTAAAGATATTGTAACACAAAATTTTAAAGATGTCAATAGCAAATAAAAAAACAAATACAAACTTCCTTATATTACCTATTGCTCCGCCTTTTAGTATTAAAGTGTTTGTTTCGGCGATTTGTTTCAACATTTTAATCATTATTCCATTTTTTTCTTCATTTTATGACAAATTAATACTGAAATAATTTCAGCTTCAAAAGTAAAAACAGTTCAATGATTTTTTGCATTGAACTGTTTTTATTTTATCTACTTCAAGTTATTTGTTTACGGCATCCTTAAGCGCTTTGCCTGCCTTAAATGCAGGAGTTTTGCAGGCTGCTATTTTAACTTCAGCGCCCGTACGTGGATTTTTACCCATTCTTTCGCTGCGCTCGCGAGTTTCAAATGTACCGAAACCAATAAGCTGTACCTTGTCGCCATCGACAAGAGCTTTTGTAATAGCGTCGAATGTAGCTCCGATTACACTTGTAGTATCTTTCTTGGATGCGCCTGTTGCTTCAGCAACAGCATTAATAAGTTCTGTTTTGTTCATAACAAAGTCCTTTCTCTTTTGTTATTATTTATTTAATCCAATTAAGCCGCCGGAAATAATCAAATTCATGAAATTATTTAAATATTGAAGCCTAATCGGAAAAAATTTTGTTACTAAATAGCGGTAAAAAACTTTTTTAAACAAAGGTATTATAATATATTTTTGAGCACATGTAAAGACAAATAATTCATTTTCCCGTTGAATTTCAGAAATAAGAAAGTGCATTATCCTATTTATTCCACAGGGGTGTAATTTTCTTTTCTTTTTTTACCCTTACCTGCATTAGAAACGGAAAAACACCGGACACACGCCCTTTGTTTGTGTTTACTTTGATTTTTTTGTACTCTGTGAGGTTATTATACCTTATAAATCAAGGTGTGTCAATAGAAAATCACGCTGCGTACAGCAGCAATTTAGCCTATAGGCTCAAAATCCGAAGCGCCGTGCTTACAGAGCGGACATATAAAATCGTCAGGAAGCTCATCCCCTTCGTAAACATATCCACATATTTTGCACACAAAGCCCTTTTTGCCTTCGGTTTCCGGTTTAGGTTTTACATTTTCCTGGTAATAAGTGTAGGTCATTGTTTCCGCGTCGGAAATAGTTCTCGCTTCTGTAATACTGCAAATAAACATTCCGTGTGTTCCAAGATCTACATATTGCTCAGACTTGAGCGACATAAATGCGTTAATATATCTCGGAAGAAATACAAGTCCGTTATCCGAGCGAAGAGTAGGGGTTCCTTCAAATTTGTCCACGCTTCTTCCGCTGCGAAATCCGAAATTTTCAAATATCCGGAAAGGCGCATCGACTGAGAGACAGCAGACATTCATAATGCCGGTTTGCTTTATAACATGATGAGAATAGTTGTCTTTATTGATTATCACGGCTACCCGGTTAGGAGAATTAGTAACCTGAGTAACTGTATTTACAATCAGTCCATTGTCCTTTTTGCCGTCGTTCGAGGTAACAACATACAGACCGTAGCCGATTTTGAAAAGTGCGGAAAGATCGTTTTTATCGGCGGTTTCACTCCGCTGCGCAATATACTCCCTGCAAAGCTCATCGGCAAGGGCTTCAAGCTTCTCTCCGCTATCGCCGTCAAGTGCTGATCTAATGGTGACAGAAGTATCTGTATACGAAATATTTTCCGAATCTTCAAGAAGACGTTTCATAACCTTAATAGCCAGGGGTGCCCATGAGCCGTTTTCTATCAGCGCTACCGTACGGTTTTTATAACCACGCTCGGTAAGCTGTTCAATGAAATTTCTCATGTGAGGAAAAATACCGGCATTGTATGTTGTAGTTGCCAATACGAGCTTGCCGCAGCTGAATGCTCTTGCCACAGCTTCAGATATATCGCAGCGCGCAAGGTCAAACACATGAACCTCCGGACAACCTTTTACACGCAGTTTCTCTTCAAGCAAGCTTACTGCCTTTGCCGTATGTCCGTAAATAGAGGTATACGCTATAACGATGCCGTCTTTTTCTACGGAATAAGAAGACCAGATGTCATAAAGTCCAATGTAATGACCAAGATTTTCGGTGAGAACAGGACCGTGAAGCGGACATATCATTTTTATATCAAGCGAAGCCGCTTTTTTTAGAAGCGCCTGAACTTGTTTTCCGTATTTTCCTACGATACCGATATAATAGCGGCGGGCTTCGTCCTCCCACGGCTCATTTGCGTCGAGAGCTCCGAATTTGCCAAATCCGTCGGCAGAAAAAAGTATTTTGTCCTTGCTGTCATACGTCACGATAACTTCAGGCCAGTGTACCATGGGCGCCGTCACAAAAGTAAGAGTACGGTGTCCGAGGTCAATCGAATCTCCCTCACCGACCTCCTTTCTGTTATCCGAAAAATCAGTTCCGAAAAACTGTTTCATCATAAGAAAAGCCTTTGCAGACGCAACTACGGTTGTTTCGGGGTAAACAGACATAAAATTGGCGATATTAGCAGAGTGGTCAGGCTCCATGTGCTGAATGATAAGATAGTCAGGCTTGCGTCCGTTTAGTGCATCTGCAACTTTATCAAGCCATTCGTGTGTAAAGTTCTGATCTACAGTGTCCATAACGGCAATTTTATCGTCGAGAATTATATAAGAATTATATGATATTCCATTTTTTATTTTATACTGACCTTCAAACAAATCAGTCACATGATCATTTACTCCAATATATTTTACGCTGTCCGATATTTTCATACACATTCCTCCTGATTTTAAAAAAAGGCAGAACCCTGTCACGGGACGATTCAACAGGAGATTATATCTTCTGCTGAAAACGATACTATTTCAATTCTTGACCTAAATAAGTAAAATAATACCTTACTTTACAGATTTTAAACGCTGAGAGGCTTTTTGTCAATAGTTTAAATATAAATTTCAAATAAATCTAACTTTTACAAATCAAAAAGCAGCCAGTATAGTTCTGACTGCTTTGTTTTTAGTTTTTATAACTTAGGCAAGATGTCCCAACATTAAGGAAATCGCCATTAAAGCGTCCGCTTTAATGGCGGCGGGTGACATTCACTATTCAGTGGGAGATGCAATCTCCCACTGGAATGGTTGCCACGCCATTTGACGGGGCGAGTCCCTTATTGAAATGATGATTAATAAATGTTTACACGAATAACGCCGGACACTTTTTTAAGCTCATCTTCAATATTTTCGGGGACACTTCCGCTTATTTCAATAATTGTATATGCAAATTCTCCGCGCGATCTGTTAAGCATATTTTCAATATTGATATTCTCCGCTGCTACAACAGTCGATATACTTGCAAGCATATTCGGAGTGTTTGTATGCATTACGCAGATTCTTGAATCACCTGTATGCGGCATTGAAGCGTTCGGAAAATTGACGCTGTTTTTAATATTTCCGGTTTCAAGAAATTCTGTAAGCTCCTGAGCAGCCATGACAGCGCAGTTATCCTCTGCCTCTTCGGTCGATGCACCGAGATGGGGTATGGTGATAATTCCGTCAGCTCCGATAGTTTCTTCCGTCGGAAAATCAGTGACATACGCAGCAACCTTTCCGGCGGCGATTGCAGCTTTCAGATCAGCCATATTGACAAGATCTCCGCGGGCAAGATTTATAATGCGGACGCCGTCCTTCATCTTTGAAATTGTCTCTGCATTAATCATCCCCTTTGTATCCGGCGTGGACGGGACGTGAAGTGTAATATAATCTGCTACTTTATATATATCGTCATAGCTTGCCGCCTTTTCAATATCACGCGAAAGTCTCCATGCAGCGTCAACGGATATATATGGATCGCAGCCCACAACCTTCATATCAAGGTGACGTACAGAGTTGGCGACCATACCTCCGATTGCACCGAGTCCGATTACCCCCAGGGTCTTTCCTGCAATTTCAACGCCGGCAAAAGCAGATTTTCCCTTTTCAACTGCCTTTGCTATACCGTCTGTTCCTTTAAGAGTCTCTGCCCATTCGACTCCGCGGACAATGCCACGCGATGCAAGGAAAAGTGCGCATATCGTAAGCTCCTTAACGCCGTTTGCATTTGCCCCTGGAGTATTAAAAACTACAATTCCGTTTTCCGCGCATCTCTTTACCGGGATATTGTTTACTCCGGCTCCGGCACGGGCTATAGCCTTAAGCTCGGGACCAAACTCAGCATTCAGTAAATCTGCTGAGCGTACCATAATACCCTCCGGCGATTCTGTATTCTCTGAAACATTATATTTTGTCTTATCAAATACATCAATGCCGACAGCGGCTATTTTGTTTAAAAGCTTTATATTTTTCATAATTAATTCATACTTTCTGTTGTTATCAAATTATTTTTTTGGATTAGACTCTGCAAAGGAGCGCATAAACTCGACAAGCTTGCTTACGCCCTCTTCAGGCATTGCATTATATATAGATGCGCGCATACCTCCGACAGAGCGGTGTCCCTTAATATTCTTGAAGCCTGCTTCACCCGCTTCTTTTGCAAATTTTTTGTCAAGATCCGGATCTCCGGTTACAAATGTTACATTCATTATTGATCGTGATTCAGGCTCAACGGGAGCGATATAATATGATTGACTGTCAAGATAGCTGTAAAGTATACCGGCCTTTCTGCGGTTTATTTCAGCCATCTTATCAAGTCCGCCTATATCATCAAGAATCCACTTGTATACAAGTCCTGCGACATAAATCGGATAGCAGGGAGGGGTATTATACATTGAATCATTGTCAGCCATCAGTTTCCAGTCAAACATGGCAGGAGTGTCTGGACGGCACCGGCCGAGTAAATCCTCGCGTACAATTACAACGGTAAGTCCGGCAGGCGCCATATTTTTCTGTGCGCCGGCATAAATTACTCCAAAACGCGAAACATCAACAGGCTCCGAAAGAATACAGGAAGACATATCAGCAACAAGCGGAATGTCTCCAGTATCCGGTATGTAATAGTATTTTGTTCCGTAAATTGTATTATTAAAGCATATATGTACGTAATCTGCATCAGGACGGAAGTCCGTGCGATCAAGCCTCGGAATATATGAATTGTTTTTATCCTCTGAAGAAGCCGCTATTTTTATATCTCCGTATTTAGCCGCTTCTTTTGCAGCTTTCTTAGAAAACTGACCGGAAATTACATAATCAGCTTTCCCGGAACCGGTCAAAAGATTGTAGCATACAGATGCAAACTGAGTAGACGCTCCTCCCTGAAGAAACAGGATTTTATAGTTATCAGGAACATTCATGAGCTTGCGGAGGGACTCTTGTGCAGAAGCGATTATCGCCTCATATTCCGGAGACCGGTGACTCATTTCCATCACTGACATTCCGGAATCACCGTAGCATACAAGTTCTGCCGCCGCCCGTTCAAGAACAGGCATCGGAAGCATCGAAGGTCCGGCTGAAAAATTATACACTCTTTTCACAATATAACAGCTCCTTTATCTGAAAAACCGAAAAACTGCCGCATCTGCCCTGCAGATAATCAAGATAAACTTGAATCTGCATACTCTAAGCAGCAGTATTTAAGTCAATTTTTTCTATTATAGACTAAATAAGATAATACGTCAAGAGCAATTAACAATATAATTCGCACTTTTTTTAGATCGATTTTGTAAATCATCTTAAAACTCAGTCGGTAAAAAGCCTATTATTCTTTCATTATAATCTCATAAAGCTTCATTAAGCGTTCCTCGAGTGCATCCCTTTTCGCGCATAACTCCGAGACGACAGTATAATCACTTGATTCGTCTCCTGAAAGTCTCCGGTCAATCTCTGTAAGCTCACATTCAATTCTTTCAGATTCCTCTTTTGCGCGTTTTACACGGTTTTCTTCCTTTCTGCGCTGAGCTGTAATACGTTTGCTTTCAAGATACTGCTTTTTGGCGTTGCTCGCTTCCGGAATTTCCTCAGCGACCATGGAAACTTCAGTTCTGTAGCTCTCGCAAAACCTGACATATTCTTCATAACTGCCGCGGAAGTCAAATATGCCGCTGGTTCTGATACTGCTGTTTTTGTTATTTTTATCGTTTCCGCGGATTTTTTCCGGCGGAATGCTGAACGACAGAATTCTTGTGGCTAATTTTGAAGTAAAATACCGGTCATGTGATACTGAAAGGATTGTACCGTCAAACTGAGAAAGAGCATTTTCAAGAGCTTCTCTCGAAGGTATATCAAGGTGGTTTGTCGGTTCGTCAAGAATCAGAAGATTCATTTTAGACAGCATGAGTTTTGTAAGCGTGAGTCTTGCTCTTTCTCCGCCGGAAAGTACGCCGACTCGCTTTGCAACGTCATCTCCTCTAAACAGAAACTGAGCCAGTGCATTGCGTACTTCTGTTTGAGACAGCTTGGGATATGAATTCCAAATTTCATCAAGAACAGTCAGATTATCATTAAGCTGCTGGTTTTCCTGATCGTAATATCCCACCGTCACATTGTAGCCAATTTCAGTGCTGCCTGTATCCGGTTCAAGCCGGTCTGCAAGAATTTTCAGGAGAGTTGATTTTCCGCAGCCGTTTGGACCGCATATAAATACCTTTTCTTTTTTTTCTATAAGAAAACTCAGGTCCTCAAAAAGCGGTTTCCCGGGTACAAAATGCTTTGACAGATTTCTTGCGCGAATCACATCACCGCCGCTTTCACCGCTTTTGTCAAAATGCATCCGGGCGGAAACAGGCTCTTCCTTAGGCTTTTCAATCCGCTGCATCTTTGCAAGCTGTTTTTCACGGCTTTCTGCGGCGATTATATTTCTCTCTCTATTCCAGCGGCGCTGTTGTTCGATATATGCTTCGATACGGGCGATTTCGCGCTGCTGATTTTTATAATGTCTCTCAAGTATTACACGGTCATTTTTCTTTTGTTCTAAAAATGAAGAATAATTTCCGTTGTATAGTTTTCCACTTCCGTATTCGATTTCAAAGATTTTTGTACAAACTCGATCGAGAAAAAAGCGGTCGTGCGAAACCGTTATAACCGTCTTTTTGTATTTTGACAAAAAATCCTCAAGCCAAAACATCGTGTCTGTGTCAAGGTGATTTGTCGGTTCATCCAGCAGCATTATATCAGGCTCGGCAAGCAAAAGCTTTACAAGTGCAAGCCTTGTTTTCTGTCCTCCCGAGAGCTCGGCGGTTCTGCGGCTGAACATCTCCTCGGTAAAACCGAAACGGAGAAGCATTCCGCGGCACTTACTGCGGTACAGGAGGCCTCCGGAATCCCTGAACTGCTCATAAAGCCTGGAATACTGCACGGCGGCGTCAGGATCACCGGATTCAGCTTTTTTTTGAATATCCTCAAGCGCCCTTTCAGTTTCAATAAGAGGTGAAAAGACCGATAAAAGCTCGCTGTAAACGTCATTTTCAGGATTTAACGCCAGATGCTGATCGAGAACGGCAATATTGTGATTCTTTGCCACATATATATTTCCGCCATCAGGAATGTATTCTCCGGTTATTATACGTAAAAGGCTTGACTTTCCGGCTCCGTTTACTCCGACTATACCAAGTTTGTCTCCCTCATTAAGAGAAAAATTAATTTCGTCTAAAACCGTCTCTCCGCCAAAAGAGAGGGATATATTTTCAACGCCGATTGATATCATAATCCAATTAAATTTTTCTCCTTCCGAATATTTGTAATCCAAATATTTTGAAAATTATTTTCCGGGCTTAACTTTCGCACCGCAATTGCGGCAGATTTCAGTTTTTATTCCGACAGAAGTACCGCATACCGGACATATGTTTTTAACTTCTGCTCTCCTCAGGAGTGCGTCAAGACGTGCTATTTCAGCAGCGGCTTCTTCGATCTCGCGGCAGGCGTTGCCTTCATCTGATTTAAAATTAAAAAAATCAGCGGATTCCGGCGTTTTTTTCATATCCTCAATTTTTTTCATGTGCTCATAATAACTGCGGCCAAGCTTTTCGTAAGCGTCATTCGATCGCTTCGTAGCTCTCGAAAGCTCAAAACGAAGACGCGCAACATCGCTGAATCTGTCAGCATATCCGAATGCGGTATCTGCCGCATCTGTTATTTTTTTTACAAATGTATCAAAAGTACTCATAATAACTACCATACCTTTTCTAGTTCTATTAAACTACCTCTCAAGGAGTTTACTGTATTCCGTCACATTTCTGGAAACGCGATTTACATACTGTGCAGTCTCAGGATACGGGATGTTCACGAGCTTACCGTTCTTTGTTATCTCATTATCCGACAGCCAGCTGTTTACGCGTGAACGTCCAGCGTTATATGCGGCGTACACCGTGTCCCATGATCCATATTCTTCATAGAGAATTGACAGAAAATAAGTTCCGTATTTTATGTTTGTCTCAGGATCGTATAGTTTTTCCACTGATATATCCTCTCCGTTTTTGGAGAGAAGCCACCAGAAGGTTTCCTTTGTTATCTGCATTAGACCCATAGCCCCGGCGCCGGAAAGCGCAGATGAATCAAAGGAGCTCTCTGTGTTTATCACAGCATAAATGATTTCTTCTGGAACGGTATATTCTTCTGCATACTTTTCAATATATTCCTCATAAAGCACAGGATGTGTAACCCGTGTGTAAAAGCTCCTCATTTTAAGTGCAACATTTATAAGAGCTGCGGCCGCAAGAACAATAAGAATACCTGCAATGGCGGTTTTCCGTCCGTGCGTTTTCCGGTTCTCCATTTTTCCGTTAAACTGTTCTGTCAATTGTCTCCTCCGCTGTTTATACGGTCTGTGCCGTTTGTCTTAAGACGGATTCCGTGTAAAATTTCTGAAATTTGTCCGCATATGTCAAGTCCGTCATTATTTATTATTATATAATCTGAATGTTCTTTAAAAAAAACGTCAGTGTGCTGAACGCTTATTCTCGCCTGAATTTGTGCCTCTGTGATTCCGTCTCTTTCCTTAAGTCTTTTTACTCTCTGGTCATAATCGGCGATAATGGAGATAACAAAGTCACATTCCCTGTCAAATCCGCTCTCAAACAGCAGGGGTGCGTCAATTATTGCCATTTCGTCACCCGCGGCTTTCCTTTCGTAAAGCCATTTTCTGCAGTCGCTCAGAACATATTTATGTGTTGTTTTATTAAGATATTTCAGTGCTCTCTCCGCGCCGGGAGCAAAAACGATTTCCGAGAGCTTGCTCCGGTTCAAAGTACCGTCCTGTTTTAATATTTCATTTCCGAAATATCCTGTAAGCTCCGCAAGACACGGAGAGTCGGATTTTGATATTATACCGTGGTATATTTTATCTGCATCTGCTGATTGGATTCCAAAATCCGAAAAGAGTTTACAGATATATCCTTTTCCGCATCCGCTTCCACCTGTAAGTCCAATCACAATCATCTTATACTCAGCACCCCTGACGTCAAGCTATGTTATTTTCGCTTATACTTTTATTATAAAACAAATTTTCTTATTTTACAATAGAAATTTGGAAAAGCCATGAAAAATATACAAATAACACTTGCATTTTATCTTTATATTTGATATACTGCTTTTATATATATTTATATTTTGAAAAATAAAATTCATATATAAAATCAATGAGGGAAAATCAATGGATAATAAAAGCGGAAAAGGAAATCCAGAAACCGTACCTTCGTGTCCGATCGGGGGTTGGGAGTTACTCATGCCCATATCTAACGGCAAGTCGGAAGCTCAGTGGACAGCGTGCTCCGACGGAACCGGCCAGCCCGGCGGAATAATGCGGATTTTGCATATACCTGCTTTCAGCGGTGAAACTGACCTTCTGCGCAGGGACAATTTTTCTGAAGAAAAAATTAAGCTGCACTATGAGGAATGTGCCAAACGTTGTTTATCAGCTGCAGAAAGACTTAAAAATGCAGATATGCAGCATATTCCGGAGATTATTGATGTTAAGGCAGAGCCAGACGATGGTGCTGGATTCAATGTATTTATTCTATCGAAATATTATCCAACCTTCAGTGAATATTATGCAGACAAAAAGGTAAACCGCGCGGTACTACTTTCACTTTGCTGTGATATCTGCGACTCCATAAGTGAGTACCATTCTCTCGGCCTGTCACATAATAATATTCAGTTAGAGAATGTATACGTTACCGAAAACGGACGCTGTCTGCTCGGAAATCCTATATTTGAAGATCAGCTTATAAGCCGTCTGCAAAATCCGGAAGACACAAGACTGCTTCGTTTTATGGCGCCTGAAATAGCAAGCGGAAAAGATTTTGATATACGTTCTGATATATATTCACTCGGCCTAACAATGTATTTTAAATTTAATGTAAACCGCCTCCCGTTTGTAACATCTGACAAAGGACTTGTTACACGCAGTGAAGCGGAAAGGGCTATTCTGAAGAGAATAAATGGGGAGAAAATTCCATCTCCGGCAAAGGCAGATGAAAATTTGTCATCAATTATTCTCCGTGCCTGCGCGTATTCTCCCGAAGACAGATATAACTCTGCATATGATTTAAGACATGATATTGCAGAGTATGCAGAACAGGCAGATATAAAATTATTTGTTCCAAAAACGGGTGTGTCTCTTCCGAAAAAAACACAGCATCACGAAAAAGATACAACTGAGAGGGATACAGCAAATGAACATCCATTTTATGATACCCAAACCGACTTTGATGCCCAGCATATTAATATAAGCGGCCAGAAAAATGAAAACATACAAGACGAGCTTTCATTTAAATCGCTTTTGGAGGAAGACAGAAGTGAATCTTCTGGGAATATTACAGCTGAACCCGATGCATTAAATGAGGTAGTATACAAAGGCGAATTAAAAAAAGATGATAAAAACACGGGAATTTCTGAACCAGAAGGTGCATCGCTTCCTAATCTATCACAGAAGACATCATTTCCGGAAACTACAGATGAAATAAAAGCGGATGAATATAAAACCGATATTTCAAATTTAAACGGTTACTTTGACGAAAGTGGAAATTTTATACCTGCAGGAAGGATAGGATCTAAGGAAGAGCCTGATGAAGCTGCTGAAAAACAGGATTCTGATTCTGAAAAAAATATAAAAAATCCGAGAGAAAATAAACACAGACGATTTTCCGGTGACTCCAGAGAAAATGATGCATTACAAACAGAAGAAAAGCTTATAGATGACGATTCCGACAGCAGTGATATGTCAGAATCTAAAGCTGATAATAAGAAAAAAGAGATTCCGGTTTTTAAAATTGCATTAGCAGCTATAGCTTTCATTGTCATCCTTGTGTTCATAATTGTGATGCTTCAGAAATGCAGTCCGTCCGGAGTTAATACAGGTATTCACTCAGACTCCGGTAATACCGAAGATACTTCCGGAAATGTCACTCAGGGCAGCATTAAAATGCCAGACCTGTCAGGGATGAACGCGGAAGAGGTTTTAGCAGCTCTTTCAAAGGCAGGCTGCGACACTGAGCCGGTTTTTCTTGGAGATTACAGCTCCGATATCAAAAATGGCCTTGTAATGAAACAATATCCCGAAAAGGATCTGATCTTTGATGCTGATACAGTGGTTAAGGTAACACTTAGTCTCGGAGAAGCTCCCGATAAAGTTCCGGATATAGTAAATTTATCATTAGAGGACGCCGCAGGAAGATTGCAGACACTCGGCTTTAAGGTAACGGCTCTTCATTCTTATTCTGATGCTGTACCAGAAGATAATGTAATTATGCAGAGTATCGCGCCTAATACGGGTATTATTAAAGGTGCAGATATCTTTATCACAATAAGCAAGGGCAATAAACCCGCTGATTTTACTGAAATAGAAACCTTAACAATAGGAGACGGAGTTTTTGCTATAAAACCCGGAGATACTAAAGAAATAGACCTTTCAATATATCCTGAAAATGCGACGGAAAAAGAAGTCTGGTGGACGAGCAGCGCGCCGGACATTGTGTCAATAGATCAAAGTGGCAAAATTACAGCCCACGCTATCGGAAGCTCTGAAATTACCGTATATTCGGCGGACGGTGTTCACATCGGCTCATGTACAGTTGAAGTCAAAGAAGATATAATCAGTGTTGAGAAAATTGGATTCAGATTGTCATCTGCAACAATTTCTGTTGGTCAGTCCGAAACTCATGCTCCATGGCTGTATCCGGACAATGTTACCAATACATACGTGACCTTTTCTTCAAGCAATCCGGCTGTGGTGCGCGTTAATGCTTACGGAACAATAACCGGTGTTACTCCAGGAACTGCAACGATTACATCCCGCTCGAGCGACGGAGGCTTTACAGCATCTTATAGCGTAACAGTTACTGTTCCTGACGGAAAAGCTGCTGTCCCTTCGCTTGTAGGATTGAGCTCCGGCAATGCAGCGGCATCGGCGGAGAATGCCGGACTTTCATACGCTATTGTTTATGCGGTAAGCGCGACTGTTCCGAAGGGAACTGTAATTTCACAAAGTATAGATACCGGAACTCTTGTGAACTCCGGTACTGTGGTTACAATTACCGTCAGCAACGGAAACACAGAGCTTAGTGACTGGACGGAAGCTCTTCCTGACGGTGTCTCTGCTGCTGAACAAAAAACGGAATACTCATACAGGGAAAAACAGACTGTAACACAGAACGGTTCTCCTGTAAGCGGCTGGACGGTTGACGAGACTCTGACTTCCTACGGAGAATGGAGCGGCTACGGAGAATGGCAATTCGAGACTATTTCTTCATCAGATACTGTAAGAGTTGAATCTCAGATTTTTTATAGAAGCCGCAGTATCGAGCCTTGGAGCAGCTGGAGTATGAATCCGATTTTAGAAGCTCCGGACATTACAGTTGAGACAAGAACTGTATACAGCTACAGAACATACGAGACTATGGTACGGGATTATTATACACAGATTGACGGTTGGTCGTTCCAAAAACAAATTATGTCTCAGATTTTATGCGACTGGACAATCTCGGAACCGCCTGACGGGGCACAGAACATCGAGTCCGCTACAATAAACGGGGCATTGCATTACAGGTGGACAATAGACAAAGTTCAGTATCAGTACATCAGGTATTCGGATTGGAGCGAGTGGTCGGATTCCAGTTTTGCCGGAGTAAATGTAGAAACCAGAACCGGTATACAATACAGGAGCAGACCGGCAAATCCTTACGGCGCATGGAGCAGCTGGACGAGCACGCCGATTTCTTCATCAGGTACGCTTGATGTTGAATCTGCAACAATGTACAGGAGCAGCACGCGGTCTGTAACATATACCTGTTATAGCTACACAGACTGGTCTGATTGGTCTGATGCATCGGTAAATGCCGGTCCATCGGTTGAAGTAAGGACAAGAACGCTATACCGTTATAAAATTGTAAACTGATGTTGTTCGTTGAGACCGGAAAAGAATAAGAATATGGACTTGTCCCGTTAAAGGCTAAAGCCTTAGCAGACGGCACCGTAACAGGCTGACACATTACATAGAGATTAATATAAATGTAGGGTCTGCCGCAAGCTTAGACTTTTGGAAAAAGTCCTATAAAAAAGAAGCAAAAATCCAGAGTTTGCATAGCTGCATCTCTGGATTTTCTTGTTACCATTTATAATTTATTAATATTAAACGGCAGTCCATTATTGAATTACATTATAGGCGCAAATATACGGAAAATCTTTTGCAGAAAGGCGATAAAAAAATTACATCTGCAGTCTTCCTCGGTTATTTTTTTACAGTTTTCAAGTGTATTCAGAAAATCCTTCTTTATTTCTGATACCGCGGTTCCTCCGCTGATTCTGATACCGCATTCAAAATGCATATACAGACTTCTGAAGTCAAGGTTGGTTGTTCCAACGGTTGCTACACTGTCGTCGGATACAAATGTCTTTGAGTGTATAAAACCGCTTGAGTATTCGTAGATTTGTACGCCAGCACTGATAAGTTCTTTGTAATATGACTGTGTAGTAATGTGAACGATAAGCTTGTCCCACTTATAAGGTGTTACGATTCTCACGTCAACACCGCTTTTGGCAGCAAGCTTAAGCGACGTTACAAGACTTTCGTTAATTACAAGATATGGTGTGTTAATGTACAGATACTTTTTCGCTCCGTCAATTATCTGCAGATAGACGTGTTCTCCGACATTTTCAGAATCGAGGGGAGAATCCGAATATGGTTGTACATAACCATCACCTGAAATACTGCATTTTTCATCTTTCCAGGGATAAAATTTTGAGAAATCTTCCGCTTCTTTGGAACACAGCGCCCACATCTGTAAAAAGAACACTGTAAAACTCCACGCGGCGTCTCCGCGTACCATTACTGAAGCGTCTTTCCAATGACCGTACTTTTCATATGCGTTTATATACTCGTCGGCGAGATTAATGCCGCCGGTAAACGCCACTTTTCCGTCTATAACCGCGATTTTTCTATGGTCGCGATTGTTTTGTTCCGAAACCCAAAACGGACGGAAAGGATTAAAAACGTAACACTTTATACCAAGACTTCTCATCTGTTCCGGAAAGTCCTTAGGAAGCGTCAGAAAGCAGCCTATATCATCGTACAAAAGGCGAACGTCAACTCCCTGTTTCGACTTTTCTTTTAAAATATCGAGAATTGAATTCCACATTATACCCTCTTGAATAATAAAGTATTCCATAAAGATATAATTCTCTGCTTTTTTTAACTCTTCAAGCATATACTCGAATTTTACTTCTCCGGGAGAAAGATATGTTGTCTGTGTTCCGGAGTATATCGGAAAACCGGCGGATTTTTCGAGATATCTGATCGCAGAAGCTTGCTCCGGAAAATCCGATAGAGCTTTTTCTATACTGCTTTCTGACATGAAAAAGAGGGGACGCGTATCATTTTCTATTGTATTACTCATTTTTCTAAAACTTTTTGTTGAGCTTTGAAAGTGAAACATTAAATACATAAGCCCACCAAAAACGGGAAATGCAAGAATCCACATAATCCAAAGCAGACAAAGCGCCTCGTTATCCTGTTTTGCTGCAATCAGCACTGCAACGATAATACTTATAAAGGAAAGCATTACTGAGACAATTTCAGATGCCTTACTGCTGCTGTAAAGCAGATAAAATATTATGGTAATCTGCAGCAGAAGTGTAAATATAACAAACATCCTTTGTAAATATCTTGCACGAAACCATTTTTTATGCATTTTATGTTTTTTCTCGTTGTGTTTACCCATAAAAATATCATGCCTTTCCTGCAGTTTTTTCATCGAATATTATACAACAATATTTATAGAAAATCAAATAAAAAATATATTACATTTTAAAAATACCCCGTGAGAACAAAGCTCTCCCACGGGGTGATACTGCATTATTTATATTTGTTTACTTTTTTCGCATCTGCGCTGAATAAGCTTGACAATTTCAATTATCGGGATAATAAGAACGGCGAGACCGACGGCAACTGCATATTCCAGTATAGAAATATGTTCAAAATCAAATGCATTGCGCAGAAATGGTATATATATTACAGAGGTAGTGAGAACAAGAGATGCAAGCATTGCAATCCACAGCCATTTATTCTGATTTTTCATGGTGAAAATAGACGCCCGCCTTGAACGCATATTGAATGAATGGAAAATTTCAACAAGAGACAGGGTAAGAAAAGCCATTGTCATTCCATCTGGACTATTTACAATTTCCCATCTGCCGGACTCTATAAAATGTCCAACAAAATACGAAAGAAGCGTAAGAACTGTTACAAGAACACCCTGAGCAGCCACATCAAAAGCCATTCCTCCTGCAAAAATTCCTTCGTTGGATTTTCTCGGCGGATGCTTCATGCTGTCGCTTTCGCTTTTTTCCATACCGAGTGCGAGTGCCGGCAGACAGTCTGTTATCAGGTTTATCCATAGCAGGTGAACTGGTTTAAGTATGGTAAATCCAAGCATTGTTGCCGCAAATACAGAGAGTACTTCCGCAAGGTTCGATGATAGCAAGAACTGAATAGATTTGCGGATATTGTCATAGATACGGCGCCCTTCCTCAACTGCTGAAACAATAGTAGCAAAATTGTCATCGGCTATTACCATATCTGCGACATTTTTTGTAACGTCGGTACCGGTAATACCCATTCCAACACCAATATCGGCATTTTTTATCGACGGAGCGTCGTTTACTCCGTCTCCTGTCATAGCCGTAATACATCCGTGAGCCTTCCACGCTTTTACGATTCTGACTTTATGTTCAGGCTGAACACGTGCATAAACTGAATATTTTTCTATGTTAGAGGCAAGCTGATTATCATCCAAACCATTAAGTTCAGCACCGGTAATTGCTTCAGATTCATTCTGTAAAATTCCAAGCTGTTTAGCGATTGCTATAGCGGTATCTCTGTGATCGCCGGTGATCATGACAGCTCGGATGCCGGCACCGCGACATTCTTCAATGGAATCTTTTACTTCTGGTCTTATTGGGTCAATCATACCGGAAAGACCGATAATGCACATATCTTTTTCAAGATCAGCGGCTTCATATGAAGCCGGTTCGTTTTCATACGTCCGTTTAGCGGCGCATAGTACGCGCAATGCCCTGTCGGCCATAGCTTTATTAGCGTCGAGAAATTGTTTCTTCAGTTCTTCTGTTAGCGGGATGACTTCTCCGTTTTTAAGTGCATGAGTACAGCGTGCAATAATTTCATCGGGAGCACCTTTAGTATACTGGATATAAGCGCCGTCAGAATTTCGGCATACAACAGACATCATTTTTCTTCCGGAATCAAACGGAGCTTCACCAACACGGTCAAAGCCTTTCATTTCATCTGTTACACCAAGCTTATAAGCGTCGTTTACAAGCGCACATTCTGTAGGTTCTCCAACGGCTTCGTTTTTATCGTCGAGTTTTGCGTCTGAACATAGAGCCATTGCTATCGCGGTTTCTCTTTCACTGTCTGTGTAATGCTCTACTACAGTCATCTTGTTCTGCGTCAGAGTTCCCGTTTTATCGGAACATATAATTTGTGTACAGCCGAGAGTTTCAACTGCAGTGAGCTTTCTGATAATCGCGTTGCGCTTTGACATATTTGTTACGCCAATGGAAAGCACTATGGTAACGACGGCAGCAAGGCCTTCAGGAATTGCTGCGACAGCAAGACTGACGGCAACCATAAACGTATCAAGCATGAGCTTGCCGCTGATATCGGAATGATATCTAATAAGATTTATCGCGAATATAATAATGCAGATTGCAAGAACAAGAAAACTTAAAATTTTACTGAGCTGAGCAAGCTTTTTTTGTAGAGGAGTTTCCTCTTTTTTCGCGCTTGTGAGCGCGTCTGCAATTTTGCCCATTTCGGTATTCATTCCGGTACCGACAACGACGGCCTGACCGCGGCCGTAAACGACGGTTGAACCCATATATGCCATATTTTTGCGGTCTCCAAGAGATATATCTTCAGATTTTCCGTCGGTGTCGAGCGCGTCTGCTGTTTTGCTGACGGGAACAGACTCACCCGTAAGTGCGGCCTCTTCAATTTTCAGACTTGCGCATTCAATTATTCGCATATCAGCGGGAACTGCGTCTCCTGCTTCGAGAATGACAATGTCGCCCGGAACAATTTCTTCGCTTCGCACAGTAACCCGCTGACCGTCACGTATAACCTTTGAGGTGGATGCCGCAATTTTTTGCAGAGCTTCTATAGCTGCCTCCGCCTTACTTTCCTGTACGACTCCAAGTACGGCATTAATGACGACAACAGCCATGATAATAATTACATCGGCAAAGGATTCCCCGGAGTAAAAGGCTGTTATACCTGAGACGACTGCTGCTGCAATCAGGATAATTATCATAGGATCAGAAATTTCTCCAAGAAATTTATGGAGAAGTGACTCCTTTTTTCCCTCTGCAAGCTTGTTTGGCCCGTGTGCTGTCAGTCTTTCTGAAGCGTCAGAGGAGGACAGTCCGTTTTCTGTAACTCCCTGCTCACTTAGAACCTTTTCGTAACTACAAAGATATTCTTTCATTGAAATAACAAATCCTTTCGTATAAAACTATAGATCTTATGTTTTAGCCAGGCTGAGGATCTATGGATATCTTCAGTACGGCCGGTATATTTCTATACCAAAAAAGACTCATATACAGCAAAATACTGTATATGAGTCTCATTCTCTACAGACAAGCCAGACGCAGAAACCTGCATCACGATGTTGACTTTGCCACACATAGTATGCGGAATTACTCCCTCATATATTCAATTATGGGTAAAAATAAATCATACTTAAATCAGTATAACACATTTTTCCCGGGTTTGCAAGATATTTTTAAAATTTTATTATCACTTTGGCAGAGAATAGTTTTGGTCCACAGTAATAATGCACCAATAATGTGGGAAATTTTCTTTAATCATATCGCTAACCACTTTTTTAAGTTCTGCTTCTGTCATACTGAGTCCGTAAGGCATGACACAGTCAAAAATAACGTTTGTGTGCGACAGTCCCTTTACCATTCTGATATCGTGAACTGAAAGCTCGGAATGTATATCCTTAATATGTTCCTGAAGCCACTCGCGGAATGCATTTGCCTCCGGGTCTGTTGTAACAATCGGATCATAATGAATTATCAGATGAAGAGAGTCAGATTCCCAGAAATCTTTCTCAATATTGTCAATTATATCATGGCTTTCTATAGAATTTTTTTCAGCATCCATCTCAACATGAACTGAAGCAAATTGTCTTCCTGGACCGTAATCATGAACAATTAAATCATGCATTCCGATGACGCCGGGATAACTCATAATTCTGTTATAGATACTTTTAACATATTCAGGATCAGGAGCGTGACCCAAAATTGGATCAAGCGTATCTTTTATAAGGCCGTAACCGTTTATGATAATAAAAGCTGCAACAGCAAGACCTGCAAATCCGTCAAGTTCAACCCCGGAAAAGTGGGAAACGGCTGAAGCGATAAGTACCGAGCATGTTGAGATTACATCATTTCTGCTGTCTGCTGAGGTAGCCAGAAGAGTTTTGCTGTTAATTCTGTTTCCAAGCCTACGGTTAAATAACATCATCCATACTTTAACTAAAGCAGAAACTGCAAGCACTGCCATTGCGATACCGCTGAAGTGAACCTCGGACGGATGGATTATTTTATCAAGGCTTGACTTAAAAAGCTCTGCCCCAATTGCCATTACAAGCGCCGCTACAACAAGACCGGATATATATTCATAGCGTCCATGACCGTACGGATGTTCTTTGTCCGGCGGACGCTCTGCAAGTCTGAATCCCAAAAGGCTTATTATGCTTGACGAAGCGTCCGAAAGGTTATTGAAAGCATCGGCCGTTATCGAAACCGAACCGGACAGAGAACCTGCTGCGAGCTTTCCAAGAAAAAGAACGGCGTTACAGATAATTCCTACAATTCCGGACAACTTGCCGTAACATGTTCGTACTTTCGTATCTTTAATATTATCATAGTCTTTAACAAAAAGCCGTAATAGCAAGTTTGTCATAACCTGTATACTCCCAGATATATTTAATGAAAACAGGTTTGCATTTCGCTTGTGCGCTTGCAAACCTGTCGGTTTTTTAACCGGTTACAACAATTGCTCCAAGACCATTGCTGCCGCACCACTGCGACATCCTGCTGCCCTCAGGCGTTACGATGGATTTTAGTGCGGAGCACTGATAAAATGCATTTTCACTTATTGTAGTAACCGAAGCCGGGACTGTTACGCTCTGAAGCTTAAGACATACTGCAAAAGAGAACTCTCCGAGTCCCCAGACAGAAGACGGAAGCGTTATATTTTCAACCGTTCCAATATAGTAAAATACGTTAGATATATATTTTACTCCGTTCGGAACCGAAATGTTGCTGTCTTTACTGTTGATTTTGATAAGAACGCCATCTCCGATAATTACAAAGGTACTGCTTTGATCTGACAGCCATTTTGTATTGCCGAGGATTGTGCGTCCGACGCTTTTAACACTGTTAGGTATAGAAATACTTTCAAGCGAAGTACAGTCCTTGAATGCATATGTTCCTATATATGTGATTCCCTCTGGAATAATTACAGATTTCAAGGCTGTATTTCCGCTGAATGCAGAATCTCCGATATATCTTACTGTTTTACCTCCGATGCTCGACGGAATTACAACATCAGAATTATTTCCTTTATATCCTGTAATAGTTACATTTCCGTTTGCATCCTCAGATACTGTAAAGTCGGCTTCAGAAGTTGAAGGAACAACCTGCGGAGAGTTATTTTCAGGCTCTGTCACCGGTTCAGTAACCGGTTCAGTCTGTGTGTTATCTGTATCTTCGGGGCTGACAGGATTCACTATATTATAAGTATCGGTAAAGTTATCGGTTATACGATCTGTTCCTCCGGAGGTATCTGATTCGCCGTTCTCTCCCTTTATTACTGAGGGAATAATTTTGAAAGCAGCTGCAACTACTCCGCAAAGAATGACAATAAGGGCAGCGATTATTGCGATACTTCCAGGTTTTCTTGTTTTATTTTCGCCTGAGACTGCATGTCCGTCGTTATATGTATAGTCCTGAATATGTTCTGCTGATGTGTTTGATGCAGCAATAAGAGACATTCCGGTGGCGATGATTGTTTCGGAAACCCGGTCAGGGACAGTTATCTGATTAGCACAAACTCCGAGAACGGCGCCGAGTTCAGCAGCCCCGCGGTATTTTGCAAGTGGTGGTATTTCATTTTCGCCGCCCTTAATATGGTCAGCAGTCAGCGACGCACCGGAAATAATGCATCGACGAACATTAGTAGGGTCGGTTTGTAAATTGCGCGCAATCTGATCTACTGTAAGACGGCAGAAAAAAAACATAAGTATGCAAAAGCGTTCTGCGGCAGGAAGTTTCTGAACGGCATTCTCTATAGCTTTGCAGGCTTTTGCATCTCCGGCAAGATCAGAACGGGAAACATTTATGTTGTTATAAGGAAAGCTGTTCTCATCTTCTGAACCGTCAGGAAGTTCTACTGCCGTATCGGAGAAGTCAATTGTCTTTCCGCTTCCTGCGAAAAATGAACGGCATCTTTTTGCCGCAATTGTATAGCACCAGGCCTCAAAAGTTTCCGGATTTTTAAGAAGACTAAGTTTTCCGAAAACATGCATAAACGCAGATTGAAGCATTCCTGCTGCAACATCCTCATTTCCGTCTACAAGAAGGCAGCAAAGATAATAAATCTGATTTTTATATCTATCGTACAGCTCAGAGACAGCTCTTGTATCTCCGGAGATAGCACATCCGATGAGTTCATTAATATTCATAGTTCAAAAACCTTCCCTTTGCAATGGAACTTTGTCCCAGATGACTCCAATTGAGTTTATTTTATCACATTTTATACTGATTGTCAATTTATCAACGTAATTATTTTCCGACCTTTAAAATTCTTTAGCGTATCAAATAACGCTTGACAAAAAAGCGGTGATGTATTAGAATAATATGGAGTAAATTTTCAGTTTTATTAATTAGTGAATATTGCCCGAACGAATATTTTTTCGTATTCACAGAAAAATAAAATTAATAGATAATGCTTATCAGAAATGGATATGTATCAGACTTCATATAACTTAGGCAAGATGTCCCGCCATTAGGGCGCAGCCTTAATGGCGATCGCCTTTCAGTCGGCGGGTTACATTCACCATTCAGTGGGAGATACAATCTCCCACTGAATGGTAGGTTGGCTTTGCCAACCCTTGCCACGTTGAATGACGGGGCGAGCCCCTTATTGAATTTAAGCATTACACTTGCAAATTTATAGTATTTTCATGAAAGGGTTGAGTTCAATGAGCGAAAACAATGAAACAAAAGAAATCAGTGATCGTTTGCTCTTTAAAGTGAAAAATGTATATGATTATGCCGGCAAAGAAAAGCTTTTAGATGCAGAGCGTTACGCGGGCGAATACATTCGCTTTATGAACCGGGCAAAAACAGAGAGGGAAGCCGTTGTATATGGAATAGAAAAGGCTGAAAAAAACGGTTTTAAAAGTTATCAGTTCGGCGATAAAATCGAGCGCGGAGGTAAGTATTATTACAACAACCGCGGAAAATCGCTGTTTCTTTTTTCGATAGGAACGGAAGATCTTGAAAAGGACGGAATACGAATTTCAGCAGCTCATATTGATTCACCAAGAGTTGACCTCAAACAGCATCCGCTGTTTGAGGACGGTGGCATGAGTTATTTTAAAACTCATTACTACGGCGGAATTAAAAAATATCAATGGACAACAATTCCGCTTGCGATTCACGGCGCAATTGTTAAATCCGACGGAAGTATTCTAAATATTTCGGTCGGAGAGGATGAGGGCGATCCTGTTTTTACAATAACCGATCTTCTGCCGCATCTCGCGTCCGAGCAGATGTCTCAGACTATGTCAAAGGCTATCAAGGGGGAAAATCTCAATGTATTGATTGGATCAGAACCATACCCGGACAAAGATGCAGCTGAGCGCATTAAACTTAATACAATGCGGCTTTTAAATGAAAAATACGGAATAGTTGAGGATGACTTTATAAGTGCGGAGCTTTGCGCTGTTCCCGCTGGAAAAGCTCGGTACATCGGTTTTGACCGTTCTCTCATCGGAGCATACGGACATGACGATAGAGTCTGTGCCTATCCGGAAATGACGGCTTTGTTTGAGTGCGGTGGCTCTCCTCATACTCTGCTTGTAATTCTTGCCGATAAGGAAGAGACAGGCAGCGACGGAGTCACGGGGATGAAAAATGATATTCTCACAGACATAATTGCCGCAATTTCTGATTCTTTAGGATCAAATAATGCAGCTGTACGTGCAGCATCCTCCTGCCTGTCTGCAGATGTCAGTGCGGCCTTTGACCCCATGTATGCGGAGGTTTACGACTCCAAAAATGCTGCGTACATCAATCGGGGAGTTGTAATGAACAAATATACCGGTGCGCGAGGCAAAAGCGGAACATCAGATGCATCGGCGGAGTTTGTCGGAAAAATCCGCAGCATACTTGACGGTGCAGGAATTATATGGCAGACAGCAGAGCTTGGAAAGGTTGACGCAGGCGGCGGCGGAACGGTTGCGGCATATATCGCTAATCATGGGATTGACACTGTCGATCTCGGTGTACCAGTGCTCTCAATGCACGCCCCTTTTGAAGCGGTTTCTAAACTCGATTTGTATATGACGCATCTCGCTCTCTGCGCATTTAACTCATAGAGCTAAAATGGAAAAACTAAAACACAGAACGATTTTTTACCGTACTGTGTTTTAGTTTGCAGGCAGTTATGAGTTTGAAAGAAGAACTTTCAGACCAAAGTTTTGTGCCCTGCCGGTTAGGATGGCTGTGGATTCATCAAAGCAAAAATCGGATAGAACTTTGAGTACGTATGAGAAAGGTATGGTATGGTCATAAAATGACGAAAACAGGCTTTATAGCTATCCTCGGACGTCCCAATGTCGGCAAATCGACACTGCTGAACGCTATGGTCGGCGAAAAAATTACTATAGTATCATCAAAGCCGCAGACTACACGAAACAGAATTA
>CABPZV010000006.1 GCA_902462015.1 uncultured Eubacteriales bacterium
AGGGCGGCGTCTTAGCCTCTTGACCAACAGGCCTTACAAACTCAGTGCCTTTTTATTATACCATACCAAATGAGGAAAAGCAATAGTTTGACATTCTTTTTATGTAAACAAAATATGAACTAAAACAAGCATTATATATTTAATTTGATATGCAGTGTTGTCTTACATTGTTTTTGTATTTTCATACCAATTTTATCATCCATTCAAAAATATTTTTATGATATGCTTAACTTTTTTCTATATAGTCAAAAATTTAATTAACCGGTATTTGTTTTAACTTATTCAAATCGCCGCTGCATAAATATCAATATTGTCAAATATCTTTTTTGGGAGCTAATTCCATCATCTGAGTTCAAGTAAAAATTTAACTAATTTTCATCAAACTATATTCAGTTATTACTACACGCTTCGGCAATGTTATGACACTCCTTTCAGCACATTGATAACATAAACCCCTCTCGTCGGGTAAAGGGAACTTAACAAAGAGGGGTATGTGTAATAAATGGATAACGGTAAATTCAATGATGGTTTATATGTCGTATGGTATTTTTGCATTAAATTGTACTGCTGCCGAAAAAAGGCAAGTAGCTTCTACCGGATATAGCTAGACGACTTGGCATACGCCATCCAGACAGCCGTCCTAACGGGCGAACACCTTGACTGACAGCCGTCTCTTGAACAAGAGCCGCATTAATCCTAAGCATCAAACGGTGACACCTAAACAGCCGGCGACCTGACAGCTGGGCGAATCTGCTTTTACTTATATAGCTTATTTATACCATTATTGTTTATCCTTATCATTTCCAACCGAAAAAATGCTCTCGATTATATCATTGCCGATTTCAAAGCTCTCGTCTCCTGATGATAAAGCTTCAATATTACTATCCTTTGAAACTTCATCCTTTGTATCCGATTCAAACAGCGGCTCACTTTTATCTGACATATTTTTTTCAGAAAAAGATGCCGATTCTTCATCAGCTTTATTATTAATTTCGTCAGTTCTTTCTTTATCAGAATCCTTTTTTTTCGTTTCAGCGTCTTCTGATTTGTCTTGCTTTCCGCTGACTGCTTTGGCTTGTCCCGGCATTGTATAGTCTAATCCAAAATCTTCTGAATCTGATTCAGATACTTTTATAAAAGATTCTAAATCAAAATTTGCAAAAAGTCCGATATCATCGTTCTTCGTCTCATTACTGACAAAATTATTTTCAGGCTGTTCCTTTTCAAAAGAGATTTTAGATTTTCCACTTGGTATCATCTTCCGAAGCTTTGATTTTATCCAAGCTCCTGCGCGGGAATCTCCGTTTATAAATTTATATATTTCAGATACAGCCGCTGTAAACAGAACGGGAATGAGCATTACCAAAACTCCGTTAGCCCCAAATGGAGTTATACCGAACAGGCTTCCGAAATCAGGTATCAAAAGTGACAGCAGCGCGAGAGCTGCGCATAATACAACCGTCAGTAAACCGATTCCGTTGATTGCTACTTTAGGACTGAATACACTGCTTCTGCGTTTTATTTCAAAGAGCAAAATAAATTGTGTCAGTGTAAAACCAAGAAATGATGCTGATACAAGCTGTGAAGATGACAGCCCGGTTTCCGTGGCGGCTGCAGAGCAGGATACGATGATCAGTACAGCAGCCCAGACACATCCGAAGACAAGGTAAGGAATATTACTGTAAAATGGTCTTGCCATTTTTCTTTCAATATCATTGCGGCTTTTCAGTATACCTGGAGACGGTGTCTGAAAGGCTATTGTGAATATAGCCGCGAAATCTACAATAAATCCTGAAAACAGTATCTGAACGGGCGTCAGTACATATTTTCCGAATAGAACTCCCCATAATACCAGAATTAGACGCGCCGCCTGTGTCGTTACAAGATACGCAACTGCATTCATAATATTATCATAAGTTTGCACGGAGCTTTTTACAGTTCCGAACATAGCGTTAAAGCCTCCGTAACCGCTTTTTTCAGGAGGCATCAAAACAACACTTGACATGTAACGAAGCGCGGCCGTTCCTGCAGTGTTTCTTTTTTCACCGGTTATGATAGGTGTCCTGCGTTCTCTGCCTAAACCTGCCGACGGCTCCTCGGTAAAGGCAAATCCGACGTCGGCCTCGCTCAGGGAGGCAATTTTATCAAGTCTGTCCGTCAATATTCCGACTTTTTGGCCATCTGAACGCATCAGAGAGACAAGTGAGTCAAGCTGTCCGGAGGACATTCCTATGTACATATTATAAAGAGGAATATTTATCCGGAATATATCCGGCTTCATACATGAAATCTGTGCTCCGGTTATTATCTCGCTTTCATTATTGATTATTCCGAGAGAACGTGCTGTCATCTGCCCTATCTCACTGCTATCATCGCATGTCATTACAACTTTAATGCCAGCTTCAAGACAGGAAGAAATATTTTGTGCTGCGCCTTCCATGACGGGCTCTTTGATGACAATAAATCCGTCTAAAACGAGATCGCTTTGATTTGCTATCAGTCTTCTGAGATTTGTGTATTGCGTTTCCTTTGAAGCAACTGCAATAACACGGCAAAAATCTTTAGCTGCCGATTTTATATATTTATTGTATTCGTTTAGTTTTTCCGGATTCATCCGATGTTTTCCGGAGGAATCACGGTAAAAGGCACAGCATTTTAACAAACTTCTCGCCTCGCCGCGAGACACAGAAATAAAACGTCCCGAATGTATACACAGAGTAGTCTCAAAACGGCTTCCGGCTGACGTCCCGACGTGATCAACCTGAATATAATCGTGTTCAAGAGCGGTAGTATATAATCCGAATTTGGACGCACATGATATAATCATTTCTTCTTCGCCTGTGTAAATGCTGTTTCCGCTTAAATTGTCCGACATCAGGCGAGTGGCTCCGTAACGCCCGGTAGTAACGACTGAAAGTCTGAGAAGCTCTCCGCAGCTGCGTTTAAAACCGTGGGCACTTACTGCGCGTTCCTTTCCGGAAGATACCATTCTGTCTATACATACGGCATCGGAAGCAATAAGAGCTGACCGAGGGACAATAAGGACATTAAGATCCTTGGCGGTTTCGAGCTTTTCCACATTTTTAACAAGCGCACCGGAATCATACCCCCGGCGGCGTCTCCGCAGACCGAGAACTCCAAAGCTTACAATTATATATGAAAAGGTAAGATAATAGGAGCTCATCGAGGCAACTGCTACAGTAAGCCCTGTTATGAAGCTGTCAAAAAGACTGTGTCCTGAATTCCTACCAAATATTATATCGAGGACAACAATTATGAAAACCGCAGCAAGCATACACAAAGCCCATACAGAACTGTATCTCCGCATCAGTTTAAATACGTGAAGCTTTTCATAAGAAGGTATGTTATCATGAGACCTTTCCTTACTTATTTTGCTTATGACTGTATTTTCAGATGTTGAATATATTATAGCACGTCCGCTGCCGCTTATAACAACCGACGATGCAAAAAGAATATTTGTCTGTTCCGAGGGTGAGAGCTCTGCTCCTCTGGATGCAGCAAATCCGGCGCGTTTCCTGACAGGACGTTTTTCTCCGGTAATACCCTGCTGTATGACAGTAAGTCCGTCGGCCTGAATTATACGTGCATCGGCAGGAACGATATCACCTGCGGAAAGAAATATAATATCTCCGCAGACAACTTGACCGCTGCCTGTAAAAATCGTCTTTCCATCTCTGACGACTTTGACATAAGGACTGGCTTTCATACTAATGTCACGCAGAATCTCTTTTGATTTGATAAACGCAGTGACCGCAGCCGTGATATTAATCAATATGATACATATTATTACTATGGCGGAAATATTCTGGTTAAAAGCAGTGGAAATAACTGCAGTAAAAATCAGCAAAAGCACAGTTAAATCTGTCATTATATGACTCAGATTATTTTTATATATACTTTGGCTTTCAGTATATATTCTGTTATCTCCGTTTGTTTTAAGCCTTTCCGCAGCGGCCGAAGCGGAGATTCCCCTGCTTATATCACTGCCAAGCTTACTTGCTATTTGTTCTGGAGTAAACTCATACCATTTTTCATTCATAATGCATCATTTTTTACTTTCTTCGGAAGGAGGAAGCATTGAGGAATCATATTTAAGTGAAATATCAAGCTTTTCTGAATTATTTTCGTTAGGTGCATCAATTTTTACACCTTTAATAACACAGTTATAACCTTTGATAATTAAATCGGCAATTTCATCTTCGACGTGTGTTTGCACATAACGCCTCATGTTCCGTGCTCCAAAACGGCGGGAAAAAGATTTTTCCGCAATAAAAGCCTGTGTAGCAGCAGTCCATTCAACAGAAATTCCTTTGACAGCGAGAGTTTCTTTAAGTTCGTTCAGCATAAGGCCTGCTATTTTCACAAAATCTTCTTTTTCAAGCGAACGGAAAGTAACAATTTCATCTACTCGGTTGATAAATTCAGGACGAAGAAATTCTCCGAGCGCTTTAAGAGTCCGGTCGCTTTCCTGTTCATATGCGGTCGCTCCGAATCCGGGAGTATTCGAAGCCATACTTGCTCCGGCATTAGTAGTCATAATTATGACAGTGTTTTCAAAACCGACTATTTTCCCGTGTGCATCTGTAATTCTTCCTTCATCAAGAATTTGTAGCAAAATATTTAATACATCAGGGTGAGCTTTTTCAATTTCATCAAATAAAACGACTGAATATGGCTTACGGCGTATTTTTTCCGTGAGCTGTCCTGCATCATCATATCCGACATATCCGGGAGGTGAGCCGATTATTCTTGAAACAGAATGTTTTTCCATAAACTCAGACATATCAAGGCGTATAAGCGTTTCAGGCGAATTAAATAAATCGGCAGCCAAGCATTTGACGAGCTCTGTTTTTCCAACTCCTGTACTTCCTGCGAAAATAAAGGATACAGGCTTACGCTTTGAGGACACACCCGCACGGCTGCGCTTTATTGCACGGACAACCGCATCGACGGCTTTATCCTGACCAATGATATGTTCTCTCAAACGCTCCCCGAGCGTGTCGATCCGTGCAAATTCATGTTCGGTAATTGAGCTGGCAGGAACGCCCGTCCAAATTTCAACAACTTTTGCAAGATCATCTACAGAAAGACTAATTTTATCGCGCTCAGAAGAAAGCTCTTTAAACCGGGCTTCCATCCCGATTTCTTTTGTGCGCATATCCGCAATCCGGTGGTATTTTTCATCGGCCGTATCATCTGATGTTTCTGCTGCTTCAAGCTCAAGAGCTTCACGCTCTGTCTTTAATTTACCGAGATCTTCTGCAAGCAGCTCTACTTCTTTAATTACCGGAGAATTTAGCGCGAGATTCGATGAAGCCTCGTCAAGCAAGTCGATGGCTTTATCCGGCAGAAAACGGTCTGTTATATAACGTTCTGAAAGCCTTACAGCGGCTGCTACTGTTGTTTCAGGAATATTAATGCCATGAAACCTTTCATAATAATTCTTTATGCCAAGCAAGATGGAAGTTGAATCTTCGATTGACGGTTCTTCCAATATAATCGGCTGAAACCTTCTTTCAAGAGCAGAATCGCTCTCGATGTATTTTCTGTACTCATTCAGCGTTGTAGCTCCGATAACCTGAATTTCGCCTTTTGACAGCGCAGGCTTGAGAATATTGGCGGCATTCATTCCGCCTTCTGCGCTTCCTGTTCCGGCTATCATATGAATTTCATCGATTACAAGAACAATATTTCCATTTGCTCTGATCTCGTCGATTAGTCCTTTCATCCGACTCTCAAACTGCCCGCGAAACTGAGTTCCCGCCACGAGTGACGTCAAATCAAGCAGAAATATCTCTTTTCCGCGAAGCTTCCACGGAACATTTTCGCTAACAACAAGCTGCGCAACGGCCTCGGCAACAGCGGTTTTTCCTACACCGGGTTCTCCGATTAGACAAGGATTATTTTTTTGCCGTCTGCAAAGAATCTGGACTGCTCTTGCTATTTCACGTTCTCTTCCTATTACGCGGTCAAGCTTTCCCTCCTTTGCAAGCCCGGTAAGATTGCTGCAATACATATTGAGATATTTGCGCTTTGGCTTTTTCTTATCACCGTCGGCACCAGTTTTTTCTTTCGTTCCGCCGTTTTGTTCCGAATCAGAATTCTTTTGGATTCCTAAGTTTGTCAAAGGAGCGAAAAACTTGCGAAAATCAATTGCAGGAGCATTCCCCTTGTCTGTATCATCTGTACTTTCTAAATCTCCTTCGGAGGAATCTGCTCCTCCCTCGGACTCTGATTCTTCTCTGTTATCATCGCCTTCGGTAAGGTTGTCATTTTCAGTATTCTCTCCGTTGATCATATTGTCCATCTCCATATCCATTCTGTCGAGATCTTCGTCGGACAGTCCCATTTTTTCAATCATTGATTCTACCGGTTTTATGCCAAGCTCTTTAGCACACTTCAGGCAGATACCCTCGTTTAGAGTTTTCCCCCCTTCAAATCTTGTAACAAATATTACAGCAACACGTTTTTTGCATCTTGAACACAATTCCATCATTATGATTTTTCTCCCTCAGAATTTAGTTAAAGAGATTTCCTATAAACTTAAGCAAAACTGATTGTTCTGCAGCTCCTCCGAACAGCTCGGGATTAACCGAGACAAGAGTGGGAAGAAGCAAAATCAGCAGCTTTGCAATTACAAACGCGGAAATCCCCCCGAAGCAAAAACCAAACACAGCTCCGGCTATTCGGTTAATACTATTCAGAATCGGCATTTTGAATATGGCACACAGTATGATTGTGATTATCCTAAGCACGAGAGCAGCTGCAATAAATACCGATATAAATGAAATAATATAGGCTGCCCTTGAAAGTATTACTTCTGTAATATGCTCAGAAACACTTCGCTGCGCACTCGGTTCCTCTTTTTTAGCGTCTGTTTTCATGTCCTGAATATCAATTCCGAAGGTTTCGCAAATATTTTTAATAACCTCAGGAATTTCAGATAAGTTTTCAAAATTATCCGTATCGATTGTCTCATCTGATGTCTCAAGCATTGATTCAATTTGAGCTTCTACAGGACCTCTTATATACGGCTCTACAATTTTTTCCCTGCATAACGGCGAAATGTGCGGCGCCAAAATATATGAGACACAGACTGCAATAAGAACAGAGACAAGACCCATTACCGTTTTTACAAAGCCTCTTTTTATTCCTAAAATTACAGGCAATATAATTATAACCGCAAGAATGATATCTATAGTCAATGACACTTTATGTCACTCTCCTTTAATTTAAAAATGTGCAGGGTAAATAATCTTAAACTTTACTGTCCGGATGAAGCAGTTTCGGATGAGATATTTGAGATGATGACTTCGGCAGTTTGAGGAACTTCGCTGTCATTTTCACTGTCAGGTTCACTTGCTGCGGTGTCTGTAACTGATACTGCGGAGGTATTTTCCGAAGTTTCGCTTCCGGCATTTGCTCCGTCAGCATTTTCGCTGTCAAACACTTCTGACAAATAATATGAAAGAGTATGTGAATAATATGAAACAAAGATTATGTCGCCTGACACATTAATGTCACATGGATTTCCGTCGTATTTAAAATTAGAGACCTCCAGGTTTTCTGGATTTATACATATTATCTTATCCGAACATAAAAAATAAATTCGGTCATCAGAAATTTTAATTTTCTTAACGGTACCGGGCACAGAATAGGTAAGCACAGTCTTTCCCTTATCATTAATTACGGCAATATCGCTTTCATTGCTTATATAACTGGAGGAAAAGACAGCTGCAAAATAATTGTTCCCGACACATACAGTCTGGGGAGTGCGGTTTTCAAAGGAATACTTTGAGATAAGTTCGCCCGAATTACTGTAAATGTATAACGCTTTTTCAGTTGCAACTTTAAGATCGCCGCTGTCGTTGAATGCTGCATACATTGGAAGTTCCCCGTCAATTGTCATAGTAAACAGTTCATTTCCCAACTCAGGATTATACACCGAGATCTCACCGCTTATGGAGCCATTGTCATTGTATATCGATAAAATAAAAATACAATCTCCGTTCCTGTTAAAGCCCATTCCAAGTGCAAGCTTGTCTTTCATAATCTGTGCAATATTTTCTTTATTTGAATTATAAACATATATTACTGTACGATATTCAGCGCTTCTTGTCATAATAGCATAGCTGCCGTTTTCTGCTGCGGATGCTGAAGAAATAGGATATGCGGTAGATTCTCCTGCAATTTTACCGAGAGTGTTGTAAACAGCATAGGATGTACCTCCAAGGTCATATGAAATTACCGATGCTTCTGAGCTGGTGACGGCCGGATTTTTGTAATTGTGTTCCTCGCTGAAAATTTTACTTCCGTTGTTTGAATAAAGCACGAAGCTTTCACGGTTTGACATTACAATATTTCCCCGAAACATGCAAAAAACAGCTTCAGTATCTGTATTATATGAAATTGTTGCGGACGAAGTGCTGGAATATACCGTATTGGTTACGTTTAAGTCTCTTAAAAGATACTGCAGATTTTCTGCGGTAATATCATCTCTGAAAGAACCGAGCATAACAACCGCGAACAGCGCAAGTGTAACTGCACATACTATTTTTGCGGTACGGCATCGTTTTGATAGTTCAATAAAATACGGATTTACACCGGCAGCAACCGCTTCAAGTTTTTCCTTTGCTTCTCTTTCAAGCGATTCATCGAGCGACATCTTAATCCGCTGAGATTTCGATACTTTTATACGGCGTGTTTTATGACTACTGCGCTTCCCCTTTGAGGCACTTTTTGAAACTGTCTTTTTAGCAGTTTTTTCTTTTTTGGAAACAGGCGTATTTATAACCTGATGTTCGCCTGAAGTCCGTTCATTTATTTTATTATTATCGGTTTGAAAACCGCTCTTTTTTTCTGAACTCATATCACTTGACCAGGCCTTTGTCCGCAAAGGGTTTCCTTTCTTAATGAGAAAACGTTTTTAAAATAGGATTTTAGCCGTATTGATTAGACTATACTGTTATTCTGTCAGTAACATAAATAGTATATATAATCAGTATAAAATCATCAATAAATTTAAGTTAATAAAATACCCTGTTTAAATAAAGACCGCATGACGGTGCTGTTGCTCCCGCTTTTTTACGGCTGCATGCTCTGACAATTTCTGAAACTTCCTCAGGGGTGATTTTTCCGGTCCCGACTTCTATAAGCGTACCGGCCATGATTCTGACCATGTTATAGAGAAAACCGCTGCCGGCAATCGTAAATAAAACCTTATCGCCTTCTCTTTCTGCCTTTGCCGTATCAATCCTCCTAACAGTGTCTGTAATTTTAGATCCGGATGACATGAAAGATGCAAAATTATGCTTTCCCAAAAAACAGTGCGCAGCTTCATTCATTAAACTAACATCGAGTGGCTTCGGGTAAAACATAGCCCGTCCTGTAAGAAAAGGGTTTTTAACTGCTCCGTTCCAAATAAGATATATATATTCTTTACCGGTTGAATTATATCTTGGATGAAAGTCATCCGAGACTTTACATGCACTGTAAACTGATATATCGTCTGGTAAAAGTCTGCTGAGAACAACAGGAATTTTTTCTGCAGGAATGTTTATCTTTGTTTTATCAAATTCTATTGTGCAGCAAAACATATTTGCGTGTACTCCGCTGTCGGTCCGGCTGCACCCGGTAACAGGATACCTTTTTCCAAATGCTGTCTCGACTGCATCCTGCAGTGTTTTTTGTACGGTTGTCTTGTCTTTCTGTACCTGCCAGCCGCTGTATGCAGTTCCGAGATAAGAAATTTTCAGAAGCAGTTTCACATCACTATATCCCTTTCGTATATATTCATAATTTTACAAGGCTTCGGTCTTGCGAAAATCAAATTTTGTCTAAAGCTGAACTGCCTGATAAATCGGGAAGTAATTGCCTGCTAAAACCACCAGAACACAAAACATGACGAATATAGTTAAAACAGCATAGTCGGCAAAGACAGGCTTTGTATTATTCATTCTTGTACGGCCGTCTCCGCCGTGATAGCAGCGGCATTCCATTGCTGTGGCGAGATCTCCGGCGCGTCTGACCGCTGACAAAAAAAGCGGAATCAGCACCGGGATTAATGCCTTGGCTCTATTGATAATACTTCCATGCGAAAAGTCGACTCCTCGAGCTCTTTGAGCATTCATAATTCGGTCTGTCTCTTCTATAAGAGTGGGAACAAATCTGAGCGCAATCGTCATCATCATAGCAAAGTCATGAACCGGAACATGAAGATATTTTAGCGGAGATAAAAGCTTTTCAATGCCGTCTGTCAAGGCGGTTGGAGAGGTGGTATAAGTTAAAATCAGGCTTGTTCCTGTAAGCAAAGCGGCGATTCGAAGTGTTACAAGCAGAGCAATCAAAAGCCCTTCCGCGTATATATGTATAAAGCCTATTTCCAAAAGAAGATGATCTCCCTTTGACCAAAATATATTTACTATAACTGTAAAGATAATTATGTAAAGAAGAGGCTTCATCCCTTTAGCAATTGTCTTAAAGGATATTTTACTTATAAAAATCAGCGTCAGTGTAAATGCCGTAATCAACAAAAAACCGCTGATACTGTCCGCCAGAAAAATTCCGACAATATATATAATAGCGATGATAATTTTGATTCGCGGGTCAAGTCTGTGCAGAATGGATGTTCCGGGAAAGAACTGACCGAGCGTAATATCTGATAGCATATTAGATTATAACCTCATTATTAAAATCAAATTTAAATAATAAACATTCACCTTTTGTTTTTGGAACGATAAATACGCATGATCTCGTCCTTCGCTTCATCAACCGTGAAAATACCTTCTTTTACTGGGATGCCGGCATTGCGCAGTTTATCCATAACGCGAGTAATCTGAGGTATATCGAGACCAACAGAAATAAGTGAGGATGCATCGCTGAAAATTTCTTTGCAGCTTCCTTCATTATATAGCTTTGCACGGTTCATCACTACAATTCTGTCAGCATATCTGGCCATATCCTCCATGCTGTGACTTACGATTATAACAGTAGATCTCCTCTCGCGCTGATAAGAACGCACTCCTCCGAGAATTTCTTCTCGCCCCATAGGGTCAAGTCCTGCGGCAGGTTCATCAAGAATCAGCACTTCCGGCTCCATTGCAATAATTCCCGCAATAGCTGCTCTTCGTTTCTGACCGCCGGATAGATCAAACGGAGATTTTTCAAGCATGTCCTCGCCTATTCCGACAAATTTTATTGCCGCGCATACCCGTTTCCGTATCTCATTTTCGTCAAGTCCCATGTTCTTCGGCCCGAACGCTATGTCTTTATATACCGTTTCCTCAAAAAGCTGATACTCCGGATATTGAAATACAAGGCCTACCCTAAAACGCACTGACCGGATTTCTTTCGGATTTTCCCATATGTCATGTCCGTCAAGCAGAACTTGTCCGCCTGAGGGTTTAAGGAGTCCGTTGGCGAGTTGTACAAGCGTGGATTTTCCCGAGCCGGTATGTCCTATAAGCCCGGTGATACAGCCGCCCTTAAATGATACGCTCACATCGTCAAGCGCTTTCTTCTCAAAGGGAGTACCGGCGCTGTAAGTATACGATATGTTTTTAAACTCAAGTCCTGTCATAACCAATCCTTACGCCTTTCGGAGTGTGATCACTCTATATGTGGTTATGATATTCTGTCTTCTGTCAGAATATCAGCAATTACTTGCGCTCCGTCATTCTCAAAGATAATATCGTCCGGAAGAGGACGGCTGTGTGCACCGAAGCCTGATTTTTTCAGCTCGAATATAAGTTCTGTGACCTGCGGAACATCAAGTCCGATTCTCTGAAGCTCTTCAACATTAGAAAATACCTTTTTAGGTTCATCATCGAGAAATACTGTGCCGTCATTTATGACAATAACGCGGTCTGCTTCAATAGCTTCATTCATGTTGTGCGTTATATGAATGACAGTGATTCCGTGCTCTCTGTTAAGTTTTCGTATAGTACGCATTACTTCGTTGCGTCCTGCCGGATCAAGCATTGCGGTAGCTTCATCAAAGATTATGCATCTTGGCATCATAGCAATAACTCCGGCAATCGCAACCCGCTGCTTTTGTCCGCCGGACAGCTGATGAGGAGAATGACGCGCAAATTCTGTCATTGCCACGGTTTTAAGCGCATTGTCGACCCTTTCCCTTATTTCTGCAGGAGGTATTCCCATATTTTCGGGCCCAAAGGCGACATCTTCTTCAACTATAGTTGCAACGAGCTGATTATCGGGGTTCTGGAATACCATTCCAATGTCCCGGCGCAGCTCCATGATATCCTCTTCGGTAAGCTCTCCGTCTGTAATGTCTCTGCCGTCTATGCAGATTTTTCCGCTGTCCGGAGTCAGAATCATATTTAAAAGTTTTGCAAACGTCGATTTTCCGGAGCCATTATGCCCGAGTACTGCTACAAAAGCTCCCTCTTCAATGTCAACACTAATGCCACGGATTATCGGAACTCTTTCCGTATCTTCATCTTCGCTATAAGAAAACCATAGATTTTCCGTATGTATAAACGGTACTCCTTTATTGCTCAATTTTATTTCTCCTGAGATTTATATCATAACTCAACGTATAGTTTAATCCTTTTGCCACCGAACAGCAGAACCGCAGGGAAGCATAAGCTTTGTTTCTGTGACCGGAAGACCGAGCTCGTCAGCTTCGGATATTCCGCCGCTAAGCTTATCAGTCGTATCAATTATATATTTTATAACAGACGGGGAAAGTCCCGTTGTATATGAATTTACCAGAAAAAACAGCGGATCACTTGACAGAACTTCGGCAGCGAGCTTAATAAAGCAGTCTATATTATCCTCGAGTTTCCACACTTCTCCGGACGGTCCCCTGCCATATGACGGCGGATCCATAATCACGGCATCGTACCGGTTTCCGCGCCTGATTTCCCGTTCTACGAATTTTTTGCAATCATCGACAAGGTATCTTATGGGGGAGGCTTCAAGTCCGCTGAGTCTTGCGTTTTCCTTTGCCTGCATTACCATTCCGCGCGAGGCATCAACATGGCAAACCGAGGCTCCAGCTGCTGCCGCTGCCGCTGTTGCAGCACCAGTATATGCAAAAAGATTCAGAACTTTGACATTTTTACCGGTTTCTGTCCTTTTGTGAATCAGCTTTGTAAACCATTCCCAGTTTGAAGCTTGTTCCGGAAAAAGTCCGGTATGCTTAAATCCTGTTGGTTTTATCACAAATGTAAGCTTTTTACCGATTTCCAGTTCATATGAAATATGCCATTCCTGTTTAAGCTTGCCGCGGTTTTTCCATCCTCCTCCGCCGGAAGAAGATCTTTTATAAATACCGTCAGCCTTATTCCACATAGAATTTTTACGGCAATTCTTCCACACAACCTGAGGATCCGGTCTGACAAGGGTGCAACTTCCCCAACGTTCAAGACGTTCGCCGTCAGACGTGTCTAACAGCTCATATTCCTTCCATTTGTCAGATTTCCACATCTTATTTATATTTTCATACCTTTCAAGAGAAATTCAATAAAATTCATTCTGCGATACGGGTGTTTTGCTCAGAGATTTATACTGTCAGCAGCTTTTTGCTGTTCCGGATTAAATGTCCGAGCCGTCATTTTCTTCAAAAAGTCCTATTTGCTGGCTGTCAGAAGCTGCTTCCGTGATGCCGCGGCATTCTAAACCGAGATGCTCACAGGCAAGACGTGTGACACAGCGTCCGCGCGGTGTCCGGGAGAGAAAGCCTATCTGCATTAGATAAGGCTCATATACATCCTCTATTGTAACTGCCTCCTCACCTATTGACGCCGCTAATGTGTCTAGTCCTACCGGACCTCCGCCGTAAAGTCTAATAATCGTTTCAAGCATCCTGCGGTCGATATTGTCAAGTCCTTTTTCATCTATTTCAAGCATTTTAAGCGCATAGTCGGCAATCTCTCCGTCGATGATACCCTGACCCTTTACCTGGGCAAAATCACGGATTCTTTTCAAAAGACGGTTTGCGATACGCGGAGTTCCGCGTGAGCGCGCAGCAATTTCGGCTGCGCCGGCGCCGTCAATTGAAATTCCCAGAAGCTGAGCATTTCGCTTTATTATTTTACCGAGTTCGTCTGGAGTATAAAGTTCGAGCTTAAGTAGCACGCCAAAACGATCACGGAGAGGCGTTGAAAGCTGCCCTGCACGTGTAGTCGCTCCCACAAGTGTAAAATGAGGCAAATCTATTCGGATACTTCTTGCAGCTGGACCCTTTCCGATAATGATATCGAGTGAAAAATCTTCCATAGCCGGATAGAGAATTTCCTCTACCGAGCGCTGTAGTCTATGAATTTCATCTATGAAAAGAATATCACCGTTTGATAAATTTGTAAGGAGAGCCGCAAGATCCCCTTGCTTTTCAATAGCGGGTCCGGATGTTATACGCAAATTTGATCCAAGCTCATTGGCAATTATGCCTGCAAGAGTAGTTTTTCCGAGTCCTGGAGGCCCGTACAAAAGCACATGATCAAGCGAATCGCCCCGCTGCTTTGCAGCTTCGATGTAAATTTTTAGATTTTCTTTGGCCTTTATTTGACCAATGTAATCTCCGAGCTGTTTTGGACGGAGGGATACATCTGTGTCATGGTCTTCCACAGCTTCTTCGGCACTTACAACACGGTTTTGCATCTCATATTCATCATATCCGGCAAAGTCTTGTCCTGTAAAGTTTTCAATCATTTAAAATTCCTTGATTTCTTTCAGTTTTTACTGTATTAAACCATAAGCTTCTTAATCGCTCGCAATGTTTCGAGTTTTTGCATCGCAAAGTCGTCGCTTTTATCGGCGAAACGAAACTTGCTGCCATGTTTCATTTCATGAGCTTTTTTAGCGCTGCCTTTATCACTTCTTCAAGTGAAAGAGAACGCATGTCTATTCCGTGAAGCGAATCTGCAATTTCTGTACGGCTGTAGCCGAGCACAAGAAGCGTATTTTCCGCATCAGAGAGCTTGTCCGGATCTGTAATATTAGCCCCGGCATAGAGGTTATCGTGATTCTCAGCGGGCGATAATGCTTCCCTGGCGATTTTGTCCTTTAGCTCCAACAGAATTCGTTCTGCTATTTTTCTTCCGATTCCCGGAGCTCTTGTGAGTGGTTTATAATCTCCGGATACTACCGCAGTTCCAAGCTCAGCAGGAGACATCTGTGTCAGAATTGAAATTGCCGCTTTTGGTCCTACCCCGGAAACCGAGATCAGACGCTTAAACATATCAAGCTCACTTTTAGAATAAAATCCAAAAAGTTCAAGCGCGTCCTCCCGGACAGAAAGGTATGTAAAAAGGCTGACATTTTCCATATCGGCTTTTTCCGCCGTATATTCTAAGGTTTTTCCGCTTACCGTGAGGCGGTATCCGATTCCCCCGGTCTCGATTACAATCGTTCCCGGCTCAGTAAGAATTACCTTGCCTGTAATTGAGTAAAACATTAAAGGACTATCCCCTTTTAATTTTGAATTAACGTCTATTTAATATTATAATATTCCCTTAGCCTGCTTCCGCCGGTATGAGCATGACAAACTGCAATTGCGAGTGCATCGGCGGTATCATCGGGTTTAGGAGTCTCCTTAAGTCCCAAAATCATTTTTGTCATTTCGATTATCTGTTTTTTTTCCGCTCTGCCGTATCCGACTACTGCCTGCTTTACCTGAAGCGGGGTATATTCATATATGCTTATTCCTTTTTGCTTTGCGCAAAGTAATATAACTCCGCGTGCTTCGGCAACAGTTATAACAGTTTTCTGATTGGTATTAAAGAAAAGTTCTTCGACTGCCATGTCAGTGGGACGGTACATTTCGATTATCCGATTAAGGTCAGAATATATTGTATAAATACGATTTTCAACAGGAGTGTGCGCCGGGGTCTGAATGGAGCCGTATGCAATTGTAGTAAAGGCAGAATTTTTGTATTCAATTATACCATATCCGACAATTGCCAGTCCTGGATCGATGCCGAGAATTACCATACTTCAGTATCCCACCTTTTTCGCAAGTCAGCATACTTTTTACCGAAAAATAGTACATAATAAAATATTTGCGGTGTAAATTAATATTTTGCAACGTTTTTTTGCAGATTGCTGAATATAAATAAAATCATAATATTATATCACATGTATACATCTTTGTCAAAATCCATTTTGTAAATAATATTACGAATATTGATTTTTATACTGATTAAAATATTTACCGGTTAGAACTGTCTGACTATATCTTGAATGCGTAATTGCAACACTAAATTTCGAAAATCTGTACATAAGAGAAGTAGAAAATGTATTAGTTTATGCTGATTGCGACACCGTTTACCTCGACTCCATCATCTGCCCGGATAAGTATATATTTGACTCCGTCGATAACTTCAGTTTTTACAAGGTCGCTTCGTTCAGGATTCACTTTAACAGTTACATCCGGAGTTTTAACCTCAAGCTGTTTTGCAGAAATAATGTTCTGAGGGCAAATGCGTGCGTGCTTGCCAAAAGCTTCTTCGAATTTATCTTCGAATGAATTGATTTTATCCTCCGGAACATTACATTCATTAAGTAAATTATGCATCGTACTCTTTGAAATCATCAGCGGTTCTTCCGCTTTGCTTTCTCGGTTTTCTTCAAGTAAATCACATACGCGGTCACGGATTCCGGATACAACGCCGTAGCTGCAGTCGTCAGCTATAGTTTCCTGTAGAATGGAGTCGAAAATATCTTTCTGCTCGGCTGCAGGGATAGGGGCCGGACAGCCCATTATACCATCTGTAAATTCACTTCGGCTCTCGGAAATATTCCTTGTATAGCACAATGCGTTATAGATATTGGCGGTTCGGTTATCAAATGACGGAAACATAAAACCGAGTTCCGGAGCAGCAATGACTGAATTTGCAGCTATATTTTTAAATACGTTGTCATTTGCATAATAACTTAGAGCAGGTTTTGTCAGCTTTATAGGGCATATACTGCAAAGAATATAAGAAAATACGGTTGACGACTCGTCCGCTTTACGTCCGTCTTTTGTATAGGAAAATGCATCATATCTATCATAGGCAAGCAGGATGAGGTAACTGCTCTCAAACTTTACAGAATTTATTATTCTTTCGTACAGTCCGTTTACTGCCTCTTCGGAATCTAAAGCGCTGTCTCTAAGCTCCATCAGCCGGGCGTGTTCTTCACCTTCGAGTACTTGCTGATTTGAAAATTCAATATCAATCAGATTTTTTCCTACGCTTCCAGAAAGCGTCTTTTTTAGAAGGACAAGCAATTCTTCTGCTTCATCCTCGGTCATTAAACCAATAGACTGGTCAAATCTCGATATAATTTCTTGCCTGTCATTTACATAACAGCCGCGGACACGCGATATGCTGCTTTTCTCAGTTTTATATCTGCGTCTTATTTCCGCAATTTCCTTGTCTGTCATTCTTATGACCACCTTTCGTATTAATAAAAGTGTTTTTAGCTTTGCTAAGGCTATGAGTCTGAAAAAAGTTATATATTTCTACCATGACGGTTTGCAGTCCGAAACTTTATTTATATTTTTTTATAATAAAATACTGATACAATTACCAACCCCGCACACAAATAGTATACGGGGTCGTAATTATTCATATAGAATTGTCAGGTTTAAAGATATAACAGTAAATGTTTTTAGCACAGTTTTGTATAAATTATCTCAGAAAACCAAAGCTTCTTATTATGTACGGTTCCTTTGCCTTTCCTTCACATATCTGGAAAAATGCAATTATTTTTACAACAATCAAAGCTATGAGCAAGACTACTGCACACAGAGGAACAATAATTGTCCAGCAAAGAAGAATTGTTACAATACCGAGGAGTATTTCAATGACTGTAAATTTAAGCGCCTGACGGACATGAAACGCCGCATATGCCGAATTGCCTGCAGCTAAAAGTGCGATTATAACACCTATCCACCCCAGCAGATAGCATAGCATCGAGACAACTTTATTCGCCGAAATATCACGCGGATCAAACTCAGAAGTATGGTCATACGGATCGTATGCAGCATATGAATTTCCGTATCCCGTATTTCCGACGTTCGGCGAACCTCCTCTCTCTTGACTATTCTGCGTATTCTGCTGATTTCCGAGCTGTGTTCCGCAGGTAGGACAAAAAGCCACATCATCGTTCACTTGATTCTGACAGTTAGGGCATACTTTCATAAAAAATCAATCTTTCCTTTCTTTATCATAAAGGTATCTAAACAATCAACAGATCATTTATATTATAAGTATAACATAGCTTTAATTGCAATGCAATAAATTTCGTCAAAAAAACCCTTATGAAATATTTAAGATTTATTTTTCTTATTCCGACCGGATAAGTGGTTTATGATTTTTTAATCTTTAATCCTTCGCCGAAGGCTTTTCCAACGGTATCTCCTAATCTGATGTACTCATTAGTTACCGGATCAAAGGTGATTGGGTCTAATTTTTGAACAGCAATTTTGCCGTTTGCGCCGAGAATATCTTCATCCGCACATACGTTGATAATCTCGCCGACAAGTCGACAGCTATTATCATCATAGCTTACGAGTCTGCATTCGAGCGTCATCTTAAGCTCTTCAATCAAGGGGGCGTCGACAAATTCCGCCTTACTCGTGTGAAAACCGGCTATTTCAAGTTTGTCAGGGACATCGTTTGCCGAAATAAGTCCCAGATAATCACATTCTGCCACATGTGCTGCGTCTGCCATGCTAACAGTAAAGGCTCCGCGCGCTTTTATGTTTTTTACAGTTTTGTGACCGGCACTCAGACACAAGGAAAGCTCAGTGTCATTGCTGATGCCTCCCCATGCAGCATTCATGGCGTCGGGAATGCCGTTCTCATCATACGATGCGACAATAAACACAGGCTGAGGATAAGTCCATGGTTTAGCTCCAAAATTCTTTTTCATAACAATCTCCCTTCTGCCGCTGCGGCGGCACATAAATAAATTAAATTAATTCGCTTTTCAGATGATTTTTAATGTGTCTTTATTTCCATATTATAGTAGAGATAAATGAACAATTCAACTTTAAAAAAACATATTTTCATAATTCTACTGGATGATTGGATAGTTTTTAAAAAAGGTGTAAGTGAAAATTCATTTGTGTGCTTTACTTGAAATTTATAAGGTTTTATGATATATTGAAAATAGAATATTAACGTGGAGGAAAAACAAATTGACAGAAGCATCAATACAAATCCAGGAACAGCTATTCAGACTTAAAGACACAGAATACCGCAATTTTTGCAGTAAAATTACCCCCTCGGTTGACAAAGAAAACATTATAGGGATAAGAACACCGGAGCTTAGAAAATATGCGCGTGAACTGTTAAAAAAACCGGAAGCTAAAGAGTTTCTCGGAGATTTGCCTCACAAATATTATGAGGAAAATAACCTTCACGGTTTTTTGATTGAACGGATTTCAGATTTTAACGAATGTATTTCTATGATTGACGATTTTCTTCCTTATGTGGACAATTGGGCAACTTGTGATCTAATAAATCCTAAAGCTTTTAAAAGAGATCTTTCTGCTTTACTTCCTAAAATAAAAGAATGGGTTTCCTCCGATCATACATATACTATAAGATTCGGAATTGGCTCCTTTATGAGGTATTATCTCGATGAAGCCTTTTCTCCTGAGTATCCGGATATCGTTGCTTCAATTAGGAGCAACGAATACTATGTAAATATGATGATTGCTTGGTACTTTGCGACCGCGCTTGCAAAACAATACGTCAGTATTGTTCCGTATATTGTAAATCGGCGATTGGATAAATGGACGCATAATAAAGCGATAAGTAAAGCTGCCGAAAGTTATCGTATATCGCCGGAGCAAAAAGAATATCTTAAAACGCTCAAGATAAAGTAAATAATTTAACATTATTTATTTTAATTTATGGGAATAACTTACTGCATGCGTACATTGCTCAGATTATTTCCGTCTGAATTTTTTAATATTTACAGCTGTTTTTTTAAAATTCGGGCAGATTATAGACGGAGTTGTCTTTTTGCAGATAAATTTAAAAAAATCTATTGACAAAGAAGAAAAACGATGATATAATTTAAATAATTTTAAAAGTTATTTTTGTTATGAAAAAGTAACACATTAAAGACTGTGACGAAGACGGATACAGCAATATTTTTTCAGAGAATCGGGGACGGTGCGATCCCGGTATAAATTAACTGTTAATCCCATCACTTCCGAGTCGGAAATTCCAAAGCAGCAAGCGAGTAGGGTTTCCCGTGACTGCCGCGTTAGTGCATAGGACTTGATAGAGTCTAAAGTGGTCTGAATTTTAAAAGATTCGGGCAATTTGAGTGGTACCGCGGGAAATCTGAATCCGATCCCCGTCTCAAAGCAGCATGTTTTGAGGCGGTTTTTTTTATCATTGATTATATCATTTAAACAAGGAGTTAGAAAAATGAGCACACAGACGGCACTTACGCAACTGAGTGAAATTGCAGAAAGAATTAAAGAAATGCGGGACATCATGGGATGGACAATTTCGGATATGGCAGAAAAGACTGAGGTGAGTACAGCTGAATACGCGAACTTTGAGAGCGGAAAAACTGATCTTCCTTTTACTTTTATTCATAAATGTTCGCTCGCTTTCGGAATTGAACTGTCGGAGCTTCTTGAAGGACACAAAACAGCACATCTTTCTTCGTACACGGTCACAAGGAAAGGACAGGGTTTAGAGACTGCCAAGGAGGACGGTATTGTAATTCAAAATCTGGCTCCGAATTTTCGCTCAAAAATTGCAGAACCATATTGGGTTCGCTACGAGTATTCTCCGAAGCTGCAAAATCTTCCTATTCATCTTACAAAACACAGCGGACAGGAATTTGATCTTATTATTGAGGGCAGTCTTAAGGTTCAGATAGGAAACCATGTGGAAATATTAAATGAAGGGGATTCTATATTTTATAACAGCGGTACGCCGCACGGTATGATTGCCGTGGGAGGAAAGGACTGTTTGTTCTGCGCCGTTGTTATTCCCGGAGACAATACAAAAGAAGAGGAAATCCGCGGCAGCATCGCTTCCGCCGGAAATACCGGAAAGCTGATCTGTGAAAAATTCATCGATACAGATGAAGATGAAAACGGCGCGCTCCGCTCGATTAAGTTTAAAAATACAGAAAATTTTAATTTTGGTTTCGATATTGTAGATGAAATTGCACGGCAGTACCCCGATAAGCTGGCAATGCTTCATCTCGACGTCAATAAGACGGAAAGACGTTTCAGCTTCAGGGATATAAAGCATTATTCATCTCAAACAGCTAACTATTTTAAATCGCTCGGAATTAAAAAGGGCGACCGTGTGATGCTTGTATTAAAACGTCACTATCAGTTTTGGTTTGCAATGATAGCTCTTCATAAGCTCGGAGCAATTGCTATTCCTGCGACAAATCAGTTAAAGGACCATGATTTTGTATATCGTTTCAATGCGGCAGGCGTAAGCACTATAGTCTGTACCGCGGATGGAGATACAGCGGAAATTGCGGAAAAAGCCGCTGCTCAGTGTGACAGTGTGAAAACTAAAATTCTTGTAGGAGGAGCGCGTAACGGGTGGCATGATTTTGACAGTGAATTCGGCCTCTTCTCGCGGAAGTTTGAAAGACCGGAAGACGCCTCCGGCGGAAATGAAACCGCACTTATGTTCTTTACTTCCGGTACAACCGGAAATCCCAAGATGGCTGCACATTCGCATACATATGCACTCGGACATTTTGTGACTGCAAAGTATTGGCATTGCTGTGAACGCGATGGCCTTCATCTGACGATTTCAGACACAGGATGGGGAAAGTCACTGTGGGGCAAGCTGTATGGGCAGTGGCTGTGTGAGGGCGCTGTATTTGTGTATGATTTTGACCGTTTTGACGCGTCCGATATTCTTCCGATGTTCAAAAAATACAATATAACTACCTTCTGTGCTCCGCCGACTATGCTCCGTATGATGATTAAAGAGGATTTGTCGCATTATGATCTCTCTTCGATTCACCATATGACAACCGCAGGCGAGGCTCTGAATCCTGAGGTTTCGCGTAAATTTTTTGAGCTTACCGGTCTTACTATTATGGAGGGCTTTGGTCAAACGGAAACTACGCTGACAATCTGCAATCTTGCAGGAACCGTACCGAAGCTTGGTTCCATGGGGATGGCCTCCCCTCAGTATCAGGTTGATCTGCTCGATCCGGACGGAAATTTGGTTGCAAACGGCGAAGTGGGCGAAATCTGTATAAAAACATCGGATGAAATTCCATGCGGACTTTTTCTGGGCTACTACAGAGACGATGAAAAAACAAATGAGTGTTGGTACGACGGTTATTATCATACCCGTGATACTGCATGGAGAGACGAAGACGGATATTTCTGGTATGTCAGCAGAACCGATGATGTAATAAAATCCTCCGGTTACCGAATTGGTCCGTTTGAAATTGAAAGTGTAATTATGGAGCTTCCGTATGTTCTCGAATGCGGTGTATCCGCGGCTCCTGATCCGGTACGGGGGCAGATTGTAAAAGCAAGCATTGTCCTTACTAAGGGAACCAAGCCGTCCGATGAGCTGAAAAAAGAAATTCAGACATATGTTAAGGAGCATACTGCACCCTATAAATATCCAAGAATGATTGTGTTCAGGGAGTCCCTTCCCAAAACTATAAGCGGAAAAATTCAGAGGAATAAGCTGTGAGATTTCCAGACATTCGTTTGCGTAAGAATACGTAAAGATTAATATTGATGTCTTTTCTGTTTAGCGTTTTCCTGTAAGGCGTTGGAAGGTAATTTATAATATGAGAAAAAAAAGAGTCACACTTTTTGCAGGTCACTACGGTTCCGGAAAAACAAACCTTGCAGTCAACTATGCACTGATGAGGCGCTGCGAAGGAAATGAAGTAACAATTGCCGATCTTGATATTGTCAATCCGTATTTCAGAACAAAGGACAGCAAAACCGAGCTTGCCGCGGCCGGAATTCGGGTGATTTCCTCAATTTACGCGAACTCAAACTTAGATATTCCGGCGCTGCCCAAAGAGATATACGGGTGTATAGAGGATAAAAGCTCTCTTGCTGTCCTTGATATAGGGGGAGATGACCGCGGAGCATATGCGCTTGGAAGATATGCCCCCCAAATCCTTGAAGAGAATGATTATGAAAATATATTCGTAGTGAATTTCTACCGCCCTCTCACAAAGACAGCGCAGGAAGCATTTGATGTCATGAGGGAGATAGAATATGTCTGCGGAATACCTTTTACAGGCATAATCAACAATTCAAACATAGGCTGGGACACTTCACCGGAGGATGTTCTCGAAACAGAGGATAGAACAAACAATTTGTGTTCAATTTCTAAGCTGCCGCTTCTTGCAGTAGCTGCCGAAAAAAACGTAGCGGAGAGGCTGAATATCAAAAATGTTTTTCCGATTACGCTGCAGAGAAAATATTTTGATATAAAGGAGTTTAAATAATGGCAAAATTAACATTTGATACTGAACTTTGTAAGGGATGCGGACTTTGTGTTAATGCCTGTCCGAAGCATCTGCTCGTCATTGATACTAATAAATTGAATCAAAAAGGACATTCTCCTGCGGAAATCACCGATCAGTCTGCATGTATAGGCTGCGCCTTCTGTGCTTTAATGTGTCCTGACTGCGTAATTACGGTAGAAAGGTAAGGTTTTATAGATCATGTCAGACAAAGTATTGATGAAAGGCAATGAAGCTATAGCAGAGGCGGCAATCATTGCAGGCTGCCGGCATTATTTTGGTTATCCTATAACCCCTCAGACCGAGATTGCCGCTTATATGGCAAAACGCATGCCTAAAATAGGAGGTACGTTTTTGCAGGCGGAAAGTGAAATTTCTGCGATCAATATGATATACGGTGCAGCAGCAGCAGGAGTTCGTGCTATGACTTCCTCGTCAAGTCCCGGAATCTCGCTTAAACAGGAGGGGATTTCATATATTGCTGGCAGTGATCTGCCGGCCGTAATAGTCAATGTCGAGCGTGGAGGCCCCGGACTTGGAGGCATTCAGCCTTCTCAGTCAGATTATTTTCAGGCCGTCAAGGGAGGAGGACACGGAGACTATCACTTAATTGTCCTTGCGCCGTCGTCTGTTCAGGAAATGGCGGATATGACAATCAAAGCCTTTGACCTCGCAGATAGATATCGTATGCCGGCAATGATTTTAGCTGACGGAACAATGGGGCAGATGATGGAGCCCGTACTTTTGCCGGAAAGCTGTGCAGCAAGGCCTGCGACTCCGTGGGCGGTAACCGGAACACGGAAAAAACGTAACCACAATATTGTCAATTCGCTGTATCTTGTTCCCGAGGAGCTTGAAAAGAATAATTTTGAGCGTTTTGAAAGATATGGCATTGTCCAGGAAAACGAAGTTATGTATGAAGAATACATGATGGAGGACGCTGACTATTGTATTGTTGCTTTCGGAATCGCCGCGCGTGTTTCAAAAAATGCGATTGCTGAAGCGCGCAAAAACGGGATTAAGGCAGGGCTGATTCGTCCTATAACTCTTTGGCCGTTTCCGAAAAAAATACTGAACGCGGCAGCGGACAGGGTAAAAGCTTTTATTTCGGTTGAGCTGTCAATGGGACAGATGATCGAGGATGTTGAGCTCGCAACCTGCTGTAAGCGTCCGGTAGTTCTGTGCAACCGAGTTGGAGGAATGATTCCGGAGCCGGAACAGATCCTTGAAACGATTAATAAACTTGCAGGAGGTAAAGAATAATGGTAGTATTTAAAAAGCCGTCGTCACTTACCGATGCGCCTTTGCACTATTGTCCGGGCTGTACGCACGGAATCATTCACCGTCTTGTTGCAGAAGCAATTGACGAGCTTGATATAGAGGGAACTACTGTCGGAGTTGCTCCTGTAGGCTGTGCTGTAATGGCATATAATTATTTTAAATGCGATATGGTCGAGGCCGCGCACGGACGTGCTCCGGCTGTTGCAACAGGTCTTAAACGCTCACTTCCCGAAAATATTATTTTTACATATCAGGGAGACGGAGACCTTGCGTCTATAGGCATGGCGGAAACGGTTCATGCAGCTACGAGAAATGAAAATATTACTATAATATTTGTAAACAATGCGATATATGGTATGACCGGAGGTCAGATGGCACCCACATCGCTTCCCGGACAGATAACGCAGACATCTCCTTACGGAAGAGACGTAGAAACCGTCGGATATCCGATTCGTGTTTCAGAACTTCTTGCTTCGCTTGACGGACCTGAATATATCGAACGAGTTGCCGTCAACAATGTGAAAAATGTTAAGAATGCAAAAAGGGCTGTAAAAAAAGCTTTTGAAAATCAGATAAATAAAAAGGGCTTCTCTCTTGTCGAGGTTATTTCTTCATGTCCGACAAACTGGGGACTTACTCCTCAAAAAGCGCTTGAATGGATTGACGAAAAGATGATTCCGTATTATCCTCTTGGTGTATATAAGGATAAAAGCGCGGCGAAAAACGGATAGGTTATATTCTGAAAGAATATTTTTCACGCGCATCCTGAGGAAAATCCGATGGAAAGTCTTTCACACTGTGTTGGATGACACAGCAAAGTTTTGCACCGATCCGGGCAGAGCACCCGGCATTTTATAAGAGCTGAAATCGGTCAAAACTTTGAGTATAATACGAAAGGAATGGTAATAAGCATGACGACACAGATTCTTATCGCAGGCTTTGGGGGGCAGGGGGTTCTCTTCGCAGGAAAATTTCTTGCATATAAGGGAATGACGGAAAAAAAACAGGTCAGCTGGCTTCCGTCATACGGTCCGGAAATGAGAGGCGGTACGGCAAACTGCAGTGTAATTATAAGCGATACGCCGGTAGGTTCGCCAATCATATCGGTTGCTGATGTACTTGTTGCTATGAATCTTCCTTCAATGGACAAGTATGAGAATGCGGTAGTTCCGGGAGGAATTATAATATGCGACTCTGCTCTTATCGAAAAAGATATATCACGTAATGATATAAGCGTATTTCGGATTCCGGCAACAAAGATAGCACAAGAAGCCGGAATTCCGACGCTTGCAAACATGATTATGATGGGAAAGCTGCTTAGGGAAAGCAACGCTCTTACATATGAGTCTGTCGATGAAGCACTTCAAAAGGTTGTTTCCGCAAAACATGCGAACATGTTCGAGGCAAATCTCAAGGCTATTGAAACAGGGTATAATTATAAATAATAATATAGTAAGGAGAGGATTTCAATGCTTAATATTAAAATTGAAAAAGCACAGATATTGAAGGAAAAACCGAAAAAAGGGGAGCCACTTGGCTTTGGACATATTTTTACCGACCATATGTTCGTAATGGATTATACCGAAGGCAGGGGATGGCATGATCCGAGGATTGTGCCGTTTCAGAATCTTTCCCTTTCTCCTGCGGCAATGGTTTTTCATTACGGACAGGAAATGTTTGAGGGAATGAAAGCTTACAAAGGTGAAGACAATAAGGTTTATCTTTTTCGTCCGGACATGAATGCAAAGCGTGCAAATACGTCAAACGACCGTCTCTGCATTCCGGAAATACCTGAGGACGACTTTGTGCAGGCGGTAAAGGCTGTTGTTGATATCGACAGAGAATGGATTCCTGAAACGGACGGTGCTTCTCTGTACATTCGTCCGTTTGTAATTGCAACCGATGAATTTCTCGGAGTTGCCCCGTCTAAAACATATATGTTTATCGTCATTCTCTCTCCATCCGGTGCTTACTATGAAAGCGGGCTTGCTCCTGTCGGGATTTGGATAGAGGATGAATATGTCAGAGCTGTAAGAGGTGGAATGGGATTTGCAAAAACAGGCGGAAATTATGCCGCGTCTCTTATTGCGCAGGTTAAGGCGCATGACGGCGGTTTTTCTCAGGTGCTTTGGCTTGATGGGGTTGAAAGAAAGTACATTGAGGAAGTCGGTGCAATGAATATCTTTTTCAAAATTGGAGATAAAGTTCTTACACCAATGCTCAACGGAAGTATACTTCCCGGAATTACACGCAACTCTGTCCTTGCTCTCTGCCGTCATTGGGAGCTTGATGTCGAGGAGAGAAAAATATCTGTAAATGAAATTGTAAGAGCTGCGCATGACGGTACCTTAAAAGAAGTTTTCGGTACGGGCACAGCAGCTGTAGTCTCTCCTGTAGGCAAACTCCGTTATAAAGATGAGGTAATTAATATCGGAGACGGAAAAATCGGAGATCTTACGCAAAAGCTCTATGATAAAATAACGGGAATTCAGTGGGGTAAAGCCGAAGATCCGTTCGGCTGGAGAGTAGAGGTCTGAAATTGAGCAATAAAAAATCAATAAATACTGTATGCGTACAGGGAGGATATATTCCTGAAAACGGAGAACCCCGTCAGATTCCGATTGTACAGAGCACAACGTTTAAATACAGTACAAGCGAAGACATGGGTAAACTTTTTGATCTTGAAGCTAACGGGTATTTTTATTCACGTCTTCAGAATCCCACCTGTGACCGTGTTGCGGCTAAAATTTGCGAGCTTGAAGGAGGAACGGCGGCTATGCTGACCTCCTCGGGGCAGGCTGCTAACTTTTATGCCGTTTTCAATATTGCCTCCTGTGGAGATCACGTGGTGGCATGTTCGTCAATATACGGCGGAACATTCAACCTTTTTGCAGTAACAATGAAAAAAATGGGAATTAATTTTACTTTTGTATCTCCGCACTGTACAGACGAAGAGCTTGACAGAGCCTTTAAACCGGAAACTAAGGCAGTATTTGGAGAAACGATTGCAAATCCTGCGCTGTCCGTCCTTGACATAGAAAGATTTGCAGCCGCTGCGCACCGGCATGGAGTTCCGCTGATTGTTGATAATACATTCGCTACTCCGATAAACTGCCGCCCATTCGAGTGGGGAGCTGACATAGTTACTCATTCTACTACAAAGTATATGGACGGACACGGAGCGGCGGTTGGAGGCTGTATCGTCGATTCCGGGAAATTCGACTGGATGGCATATGCAGAAAGATTTCCGGGGTTATGTACTCCTGATGAAAGCTATCACGGCATAACTTATGCAGAAAAATTCGGAAATGCGGGCGCGTACATAACTAAGGCTACTGCGCAGCTAATGCGTGATTTTGGCTCGACTCCGTCCCCGCAGAGCGCATTTATGCTGAACCTTGGGCTCGAAAGCCTTCACGTTCGTATGCAGCAGCATTGTGCGAACGGCATGGCTGTTGCTGAATATCTTGAAAAGCACCCGAAGATAAGCTGGGTCATATATCCGGGACTTCCGTCCGGAGAAGATTACGAGCTTGTACAAAAGTATCTTCCGAATGGTTCCTGCGGCGTTGTCAGCTTTGGGGTTAAAGGGGGAAGAAAGGCGGCTGAGCTTTTTATGAAAAATTTGAAGCTTGCGGCCATCGAAACACACGTTGCAGATGCGAGAACATGCTGTCTTCACCCGGCCAGCTCCACTCACCGTCAGATGAACGACATGGAGCTAAAGGCGGCGGGAGTGGCACCTGACCTTGTACGCTTTTCGTGCGGACTTGAAAGTGCCGGCGACCTTATAGCCGACATCGAACAATCGCTTGAAAGGATTTGAATATTTTGCCGTTATTGACGGCTCAACTTTCGGTTTAATTGAGCCGTCACCGGCGGTACGGGGGATAAAATGCCGATAAAAATACCAAATAATCTTCCTGCATATGATACGCTTACAAGTGAAAATATTTTTGTTATGACTGAAACGCGGGCTGTAAGTCAGGATATTCGTCCGCTCAAGCTTCTTTTGCTGAATCTTATGCCGACAAAAATTGATACAGAAACTCAGCTTATGCGGCTTCTCGGAAATACTCCGCTTCAGGTTGAAGCTGATTTGATATACACAGAAAGTCATAAATCTAAGAACACATCTCAAGATCATTTGCTTGCTTTTTATAAAACCTTCAGCGAGATAAAAGAAAATCGTTATGACGGTATGATTATAACCGGCGCTCCGGTAGAGCGTATGCCATTTGAGGAAGTTGAATACTGGGGGGAGCTTTGCAGTATACTTGAGTGGACCAAAACTCATGTTCACAGTACACTTCATATTTGCTGGGGTGCGCAGGCCGGATTATATTATCATTTCGGAATCGAAAAACATTTGCTGAAGGATAAGCTTTTCGGAATATTTCCGCATATAGTTGATTATAAAAACGCTATTCTTTTACGCGGCTTTGACTGCCGGTTTATGGCACCTCATTCACGTCATACTACTGTGTACAGACATGATATTGAAAGTATCCCGGAAATTCGTATTCTTGCAAGTTCGGAGGAAGCCGGAGTTTATGCAGCCATGACAAAGGATGGAAAACAAATTTTTATTACCGGTCATCCTGAATATGATGCAGGTACGCTTGGAAAGGAGTACCTTCGCGATAAGAATAAAGGACTTCCGATATCTGTTCCAAAAAACTATTTTCCTCATGATGACGACTCAAAAGAACCAATTGTATCATGGCGAGCTCATGCCAATCTTTTGTTTTCGAACTGGCTTAACTATTTTGTGTATCAGACGACTCCTTATGATATATCATCTATCCAATAAAAGAATTAAGTCCATCAGATTTGTTTGAACGAATCTGATGGACTTAATTTTATTATGTATAAATTATAAATGTCCCATTTACATTGTAAGTTAAAATAATAAAACTTTAATTATATTTTGAGATAATAATTTTTTTGCTTTTGTTGACAAAATATAAAATTGTTGTTATAATTCAATATAGATTATTAGTATTCAGATGCGTTACTTAATTTCAGTGAATATAAGTAATGCAGAAAGGAACGATATTATAATGAAAAAATTGCAAAATTCATCATTACAAAAGAATAATAAACTGTTTACTGTTATGTGTGTTGTTATTCTTTCTATTGTTTCTGTATCTTTGCCGTTCAAAGCTGCCGAAAGTAATTGTAAAAATAATCTGCAAAATTTTGAAGGAGAAATCCAATTATACATTTCTCCCGATGGTAACGATAATGCCGAAGGAAGTGAAGATTCACCTCTTGCTACACTTGAGGGTGTTAAAAACGCTGTGCGCAGATATCTCTCAGCTGACAAAAAAGAACTTCCGGACGGCATAACGGTAAATTTTAAAGAAGGTGTATACAAGCAGCAGCAAACTTTTTGTCTTAGTGAAGAGGACAGCGGAAGTGCTGAATGCCCTATCATATATCGGGCATGTGAAGGAGCTGAGGTAATAATCGACGGCGGGGTAAAACTTGATACGGAAAAATTTTCACCCGCGTCAGGAGATATTCTTTCTCGATTCAGCGAGGATGCAGTTTCGAATATTAAAGCGTATAATCTTGTTTCTGACGGCGTAGATTACTCAGAGATAATCCATCGGGGAACACATTCCGCGCTGCTTCCCGACTGCCGTCTTTACGTAAACAATGAACGTGCCTGGCTTGGCAGATATCCAAATAATCAAAAGTATGAAAGCGGATACAAATTCTTCAGTGAATTTAACGACAAGGATTACGACGGATATACATTTATAGATGATAGCGGGAAGGTAAAAACGTGGTCGGAAGAATCGATAGACGATGCCAGGATATACGGAAACTTTCAAATAGACTGGATGGCCAGCAGCGGAAAAATTTTAAACTATGAGCCGGAAACAGAGAGAATTACATTTTCTGTAGATAAATATGATGCAAATCAGAATGGACGCTATTTTATGTATAATGTCCCGGAAGAGATTGATTCACCGTTTGAATACTATATTGACGATAACGGAATGTTATATATATATCTTCCGTCTGGATATGAAACTGCTGATATA
>CABPZV010000007.1 GCA_902462015.1 uncultured Eubacteriales bacterium
TTTACATCAGCTTTTACCACTGTCTCTTTACAGCTTGAAAAGCTTATGTCAATATCCATATAATCAGCAGGCGCATAAAAATACAGCTTCTTCGTTTCAGCGTCTATATAGTATTCGCCCACCATGTCCATCTCTTCTATGATGTTTGAATAATAATAACGTCCGGAAGGCGTCATATAATACTTTGTTGACAGTCCTACACGATTTGTCTCAGAATCATATGACGATATTGTTCCGTCTGAAGTAGACCAGTCTATCTCAAACATACCAATAACCTTAACGCCTATCGGATTTGCCCATGTGCCTACCACTTCACTTTTATCGTAAAAAGTCTTGGTAGGATCGTCTAAGCTGTCAAATCCCAAAACATATCCTTCGTTCGGATAACGCGCTTCAAGTGCTCGGTTCCCGTCGTAATAAACGGCCTGCTGTTCATCAAAATTTATGTCTATATCACTCAAATCATATACAAGTACATTCGCTTTAGCCGTTTCATCCTTTATCCTATCGGCTATGGCATCATCTTCCGCAGGTCTTGAAAATTTGCTTCCGTCAATAGTAACAGCTCCGTCTATTATTGCTGTCTCTCCATCATATGACTTATATGTGATCGTACAGTCATCGCTTCCGGAATCCTCGGCAGTAAACTCGAGAGTGCTTTCCTGATAATACCTGCCTTCGCGCAGATATACAGTTATATCTCCGTTGAATCCTTCCTTTACTGCACGCACTGCATCACGCGCTGCAGCTATTGTTGCAAACGGATCGTCTACCGTTCCTTTTCCAGAATCGTTTCCATCCGGTGAAACATAAAATTCCGCAGTATTTCTTTCATCAGTCTGAGCAAATACTCCAAGCTGTACCGAAGAGCAAAGTATAACAGCTGCCGTAAAAAATGAAAACACTTTCTTTCCATAGTAAACAACACATCTGTTTTTCATTTTCCGTTTCCCCCTTTTATTATTTTTATTAAATCGGCCATGATGCCTATTGCAGGTCCATAACCAATAATTTCATTAATCTTCGCTCATCACACCAACCTTAGAAAAATCAAAAGCTCTGAAGCCGGGTAAAGCCTTATAAATTTTTGAATCCTCTTTAACTGTATAATCTCCGTCTTCATAACTCATAAAGAGATTTTCCGGCAAAAATGCGTTGATATTGTCCCTGAAGTTAATTAGACGCGTAACATTATCTGACAATCTATAAACTCCAGATCCGCATATGACATTATTTCTGATAGCAGCACCGCCCCAGGCATAAGGCACATAATTATCGTTCAGATCTACAACATTTGTAGTTTTCATCAACATTGTCCAAGGATAACGCACCGCCCAAGACGTCGTAGCATATGCCGGAGTTTGATCTATCCGTATATCGGAAGAATAATTCCATGGAATCAAACTTTTCCAAAGGTCTCCGTCCGGAAATTTCGCGGAAAGAGCCCATCCTGCAAGCACACCTGAACCCGGATAATATGTTCTCTGGTCATAATAAAAATCAGAACCGACAATAATATTATCCGATATGTTATTATCACGTCCGCTGCAAAGAATAGCGTAACCGTCGATATTTATTAACATATTAGACACAAACGTCTTTCCTCCTCCGGAATTGTCTACATAGTATCCGACAGGACAATAGTAGGGACTCATATCGTTGACAATATCTTTTATAAGATTATTTCTGTAAATGTTGCCGTTTGCACTCCAACCGCCTTCGTATATCGCACCGGCGTCTCCCGCTTCATAGCAGACATCGTGTATATAGTTATTTTCAAACAGCATATCATTGGCGATGTTTGTAAAGCAAGTGTGCGGGCCCTCGTATATTTCATTATTAGAAATTTTAAAACCTATTCCCTCTGCATACAGGGCACCGTTGTAAACACGGTGTATCTCTCCAAAATCATGAATCTTGTTATTATCAATCAGTGTATTTGAAGGAATAAGCATAAGAGTATCCCCTCCGTACACACTTACCGCACAGCCGCCAGAATGACTTACTTCATTATTATAAACAGTATTACGCATTCCGTTTACACTTAAACATACGTCTCCGCAGCATCTAACTTTTGAGTTTTTAATGCAGTTATTATTACCGACTATTCTTATATTGTCGTCATAACCGCCCTCGATAGTCAATCCGTCAAAGGTATAGTTATTAACTTCAGCCTTTATAACAGTATCCTTGCAGTTTGCAATGCTCATATGCATGTCTGAATAGTCATCGGGAGCATAGAAATAAAGTTTCTGTGAATCGACATCGATATAATACTCGCCCACCATGTCCATTTCTTCTATGATATTTGCATAGTAATAGCGGCCGGAAGAAGGGTTTACCCAATACTTCGTTGATAATCCAACACGGTTTGTCTCAGAATCGTAAGACGAAATCGTCCCGTCAGACGTCGACCAATCGATTTCAAACATTCCGATAACTTTTACGCCTACCGGATTTGCCCATGTGCCTACAACATGACTTTTATCATAGAAAGTATGACTTGAGGAGTCGTACTTATACTCAGGGCCATCATGGCCTTCATATACATCATCAAAGCCCAAAACATATCCATCATTAGGATAACGTGCTTCGAGTGCGCGATTACCGTCATAATAAACAGCCGGATGTTCTTCTGTGTAATCTATACCTAAACCGCTTAAGTCATAGACAAGTACTTTGGCACGCGCGGTTTCATCCTTTATTCTGGAAGCAAAAGGGTCGTTATCAGCAGGTCTTGAAAACTTATTTGTATCGAGTGTGACAGCACCGCTTATTACCGCAGTTTCTCCTCCATACGCCTTATATGTAATTGTACAGTCATCGCTTCCGGAATCCTCAGCAGTAAACTCAAGCGTGTTCTCCTGATAATATCTGCCTTCGCGCAGATATACAACTATATCTCCGCTGAAACCTTCCTTTGCTGTACGGACTGCGTCACGCGCCGCAGCTATCGTAGCAAACGGATCATCTGCAGTTCCCTTTCCGGAATCATTTCCTTCCGGTGACACATAAAATTCTGTCACATTTTTTTCAGGATCTGACTGAGCAAATACTCCGGCCTGTGTCAAAGAACATAGCATAAGAGCTGCCGTAATAAACGGAATCACTTTCTTTCCGAAATGTTTCATATACTTATTTTCCATTGAACCTTTCCTCTAATTATTTTTTCTATAAAATTTTAATACCTATCATAAATCTATAAATTCTATACTATGCAAAATTTTCCTCTGAAAGTAATCGCATCAATAAACGTCGGATATAAATTTTTTTTTACATCTCACAGCTCTACCGAATCTGATATTCTACGAAAAACCAGAAATGCATAAATTCCTTAATTTTCATGCTGAACGCCGACTTTAGCAAAATCACACGCTCTGAAGCCTGGTATAATATGATATATTTTAGAATCAAATCCAATAGAATAATTTCCGTTTTCAAAATCGGCAAAACAAATATCTTCTACTGTACAGTCAAGATTATCTCTGATATTCGCCAGACGTTCCACATTATTTGAAAGTTGAGTGCCCTTTGTGGAAGCAAATACATTGTTCCTGATTCTCGAATCTCCAAAAGCATACGGAACAAAATTATCATTAAGATCAACAACATTTGTAGTCTTGACAAGTCTTAAATAAGGATAGAGAATCGACCATCTCTCAGTTCCATACCCTGATGCACCGTGCTCAAGAACACGCATTTTCCAGTTCAATCCCGTCCCAGCGACAGTCTCGTCTACCGGAAATTCTGATGTAAGAGTATAGCCCGAGTTAACGCCTGCCCCCGGATAGTAAGTACACTGATCCCAATGAATAGAGGTATTTACAAATACATTGTCCTGTGCTTTAATGTCTCGTCCTCCGCAGTAAACACCGTATCCATCCACATTTATAAATAAATTAGAATACACGTTTTTGAATCCGCCTCCCCCGTCGCTGTAGTATGCATGGGGAGTATAATAAATGCTGTCTTCATTTATAATATTCTCAAATACATTATTTCTGTAACAGTTGCCCTGAGAGTACCAAGCGCCGTCATAAACCGCGCCCGCATCGCCCGCTTCATAGCAAAGATCGTGGAAATAGTTGTACTCTACAATAAAATCACACGCAATATTCTGCAGAGAAGTATGAGGAGCATGATAGATTTCATTATGTGAAACTGTAAACCCGGAACCATACATAGTTACGGCGCCGTTATAAGTTCTGTAAATATCTCCGAAATCATGAAATTTATTATTCGTAATAACTGAATCAGAAGGAATAACCGTTACAAGACTTCCCCCATTAAGAATTATTCCGGTTCCGCCGGTATGGTAAACTTCACTGTTTTGAAATAAAAAGCGATTTCCTGTTGACTCAACCGCATCATTCCCGCAGCAGCGCACAACGCAGTTATTAAAAGTATTATCGTCTCCCGAAATAATTACATTATTATTATAACCTCCCTCTATTATCAGACCATCAAAGGTATAATTATCAACATCTGCTTTTATAACTGTATCTCTACAGCCTCCGACAGTAATTATCATTTCAGAATAATTGTCCGGGGCATAAAAATACAATAGTCCGCTTTCAGCATCGACATAGTATTCTCCCACTGCATCCATTTCCTCTATGATATTTGTATAGTAATACCTTCCGCTGATTCCGCTGATATCGGAAAGCCCGGTAGGAGAAGAAAGTGTTACTCGGTTTGTCTCTGAATTATAAGATTTTATATCTACAGGTAGGTTTTGAATCCAATCTAATCCAAAAAATCCCGCAACCTGAGCTCCCGAAACACTATCCCAGTTCTTTACACGTTCTTCCTTATCATAAAAGCTGCTGCCGTCACTTTTGTTGTCGCCGTCATTAAACGACATTACGTATGCTCCGTTATCGCCGTAGTTCGGATATCTTGAAACCACTGCACGGTTTCCGTCATAATAAAGACTGAGTCCGGGATTATCCGATGTAATCTTCATCTCGGAAAGATCTATTCCCTCGTTCTTCAGATTATAAACAACAACCTTTTCACGCGCTGTTTCGTCAAGAATTCTGTTCGCCATATAATCGTCTGCCGACGGACGTGAAAATCCATTACTGTCAAGGACAATTCCGCCCTCGATTACAGCAGCCTCACCGTTATATGCTTTATATGTAATAGAAAAGTCTTCATTTCCGGAGTCCTCAGCAGTAAACTCAAGCGTACTTTCCTGCGTATATACTCCTTTTCTGATATAGACCGTTACGCCACCCTTCTCCGTCTTATCCATCAAGCGAATTGCATTACGGGCTTCCGATATCGTCGCAAAAGGATCATTCAGCGTTCCTGATCCGGAATCGGTCCCATCCGGAGAAACATAAAATTCAACATAAGCCGCTTCAGATTCATTACTCACCGCGTATACACCGTACTGTGACATTGATAATAAAGTCACAACAGCTGCAGCAGAAGAGACCATACGAATACCCAGTGAACTTTTAAATAATCCTTTTCCCATTCTTATAACCATATCCTTCCTACATACTCAAAGCTTTGGGGCAGTTACATCTCATTTGAAATACTGGTCTTCCTGCCCGGAAAACATAAACTCTCAGAAAAACATTTCTATTCCTGAATACCGACCCGTGAAAAATCACACGCTCTGAAGCCGGGTAAATCGTGATATATAACTGAATCTGCAGGTATCGTATAATCCCCACTATCGTAATCTGCAAAAATCTGGTCTGCTCTTACACCAGTTAGATTATCCCTTATATTTACCAATCGCTCTGTATTATTCTGAATATCATTCCTCCCAACACCTGCAATAACATTATTTCTTATTCTTGCAGTGAGGAAAGCATACGGAACAAAATTATCATTCAGATCTACAACATTGGTCGTTTTGAGCAGCATTGTCCACGGAAAATGAATTGACCAGGCTTTTGAAGCATATGCGTCCATCCCATATAGCATCCATTTCCAGTTTAGACCGCTCGACATCAGTTCAGCGTCAAATCTTCCCGTAAGAGTCCAGCCTGCGTTTGTTCCGGTTCCTGGATAGTAAGCACGCTGGTCATATCTGATTCCCGAATTGACAATAACATTGTCCGTAACAATATTTGAAGGCCCTCCGCCGAAAAATATGGCGTCTCCGTCAATATTCACACATATATTTGAGATAAATGTTTTTCCGCCGCCTCCATCATCACAGTAATAGCCGTTTGGAGTGTAATAAATGCTTGTAGGATTTGTTATATTAGCAATAACATTATTAGAAAAAACATTTCCGTTTCCTCTCCACGTACCGTCATATATTGCTCCGGCATCGCCTCCCTCATAGCACAAATCATGAAAATAGTTGTATTCAACTATCATTTCCATTGCAAGATTCTGCATTCCGGTATGCGGCGCGTGATATATTTCATTATGAGAAATTTTAAAACCGATACCTGCCGCATATATAGCTCCCGCATAAACGCGGCTAATATCTCCGAAATCATGAATCCTATTATTGCTTATAACAGAATTAGACGGAATAAGGTTTATTATGTCGCCACCGAGAAGATTTATAGCTGTCGATCCGGTATGATAAATTTCATTATTCAGAATTTTATTGCGGTAACCGTTCGAATACACAGCACTATCACCGCATCTTATAACACAGTTCTGAACAGTCACATTATCAGCTTTAATATCTATAAGAGTTCCCTTGCAGTTTTCAATTACAATTCCATCCAGAGTAATATTGTCAGCAGAGTCAAACGAGATAAGAACATCAGTTTTAGGAACACTTATCCTAATATCACAGTAATTTTCCGGAGCGTAAAAATACAGAATCCCATTTTCTCTGTCAACATAATATTCTCCGACCATGTCAATTTCTTCGACTGCATTGCTGTAATAGTAACGACCGCTTATTCCGTTGACAGATACATTTTCGACCTTTACACGGTTGGTAGAGGCATCATAAGAAACAAGATTAGTAGCCGGAGACATCGACCAGTCGATTTCAAAATTACCCTTGATCTGTACGCCTTCAACACTTTTCCACGTTTTTACTACCTGTGATTTATCATAAAACGTATTTGTAGATAGATCGTAATTCGAGGTAATCTCTGAATCACTGTAGTTAAACCCCAGAACGAACTGCTCGTTTGGATACCGTGCAAGCGTTCCACGCTCGCCTCCATAAAAAACTGCAAAATTAACGCCTGTATAATCTATACCTGCAGTCTTCAAATCATACATCACTACATTTCTGCGGGCATCCGGATCCTTAATACGACTGACGTAAGGATCATCCGCCGCAGGTTTTTTAAAATCTTCGTTTACCAGTGTAACGCCCCCGTCAATCACAGCATTTTCGCCATTATAAGCTTTGTATGTAATTGGAAAATTCTTGTTTCCAGAGTCCTCGGCAGTAAATTCAAGCGTACTCTCCAGTGTATAAACTCCTTCTCTTAGATAAATAACCGCGCCTGCCCCCAGTTCATCATCACTGATTGTACGAAGCATATCTCTCGCAGCAGAAACCGTGGAAAGAGGATCATCAATTGTTCCGCGTCTCATATCGCTTCCTTCAGGCGACACATAAATCTCGGTCTGAAAGGCTGTATTCGATTGATTTTCGGCGGCAGAAACACAGTACGGCTGTATTATTGCCGTAATTAATAAAGCTGCCGTTAAAGCATTGATACAATGCTTATTCTTCACATATGTTTTTCGAGTACACATATTATCCTTCCCTTTTACTACAGTCCGCTTGATTCTTGATTACATATATCAATTCGGCCGGAATATTCGCTCTAATCCATATTCGAATTTGAATCGGCAGCTAAACTCAAATTCACACATGGATTTTACAACCACAAAACAAACATAAATTTTACTACCGCAGTTTTCCGGAGAATTAAATTTCTCCGGAAAACACAGTACAATAACCGTAAAGCTTTATGGCGTCAAGCTTCGTTTCGCCGCAGGCATAAGCGCTTTTGCAATGCAAAAGTCCGAAGCTTTGCGGTTCGCTCAAGGCTTACGGTAAAGTGCGAAATGCCGCGTTACATATAATTTTTTTAGAGCTGCAGGCTTACAGCTTAATTATACTTTCATTCGACAGGCTGAATTCCGACTTTGGAAACATCGCACGGACGAAGTCCGGGTACATCATGATAAACCTTTGCATCAGGACTTACAGTATAATCTCCGTTTTCAAAATCATTAAATACATCTTTTACTAAATAATTTATTGGATTATCACGTATATTAGCCAGTCTGAGAACATTACTCTGAATTACATTTGCTCCCGTTCCGCAGTTTACATTATTACGGATTGTTGTGTTAGAGAACGCATATGGAACATAATTGTCTTCGAGATCAACAACATTTGTTGTTTTAAGAAGCATTGTCCACGGGAACTGAATTGACCACGCCTCAGTTGCATACGAACCTACTCCATTAGTCATCCACCACCAGTTGAGTCCATAGTCAGATGGATTTACTCCGAATCTTCCTGTCAGAGTCCAGCCTGCATTCGGACCGGTACCCGGATAATAGGCTCTTTGATCGTAGCTTAGCGATGAGTTGACAATTATATTATCTCTTATGATATTAGCAGGACCACCGCCTATAGCAATCGCGTCTCCTTCAATATTTATAAGAAGATTTGAAACAAAGGTCTTTCCTCCGCCGCCGTCATCACAGTAATATCCGTTAGGGTTATAATAAGGACTTGTAGGATTTGATATATTTGCTATTATATTATTTGAGAAGGTATTTCCGTTTCCGCGCCACGTGCCGTCATAAATCGCCCCCGCGTCTCCGCCTTCATAACAGAGATCGTGAAAATAGTTGTACTCAACTATCAAAGAAGTTGCAAGATTCTGCAGCGCCGTATGAGGCGAATTATAAATTTCGTTGTGAGAAATTTCAAATCCGACGCCCTCAGCATAAAACGCTCCGTTGTATACGCGCTCAATATCTGCAAAATCATGAATTTTATTGTTGCTTACAACCGAATTCGACGGAAGAAGATAAGTAAGATCTCCGCCATAAAGATTTATCGCTGTAGCTCCTATATGGTAGATCTCATTATTAAAAATATTAGTACGGTAGCCGTCTGAATAAACCGCATGATGTCCACATCTAATAATGCCGTTCTTAACAGTTATATCGTCTGCCTGAATATTAACAAGAGTTCCTCCCATGTATTTGTTATTTGCAAATTCTGTATATGTGCAGTTCTCAATTGTAATGCCGTCAAATATAATATCATCTGCACCCTCAAATGAAACAAGACTTGTCATAGCCTTCGGAACACTTATCTTTATATCACGGTAATTTTCCGGTGCATAAAAATAGAGAATTCCGTTTTCTTTGTCAACATAATATTCGCCAACCATGTCAATTTCTTCGATTACATTACTGTAATAGTAACGGCCGCTTATTCCGTTGACAGATACATTTTCGATCTTTACACGGTTGGTAGAGGCATCATAAGAAACAAGATTAGTATCAGGAGACGTCGACCAATCAATCTCAAAATTGCCTTTGATCTGTACACCTTCAACACTCTTCCAAGTTTTTACAACCTGCGATTTATCATAAAACGTGTTTGTAGACGAATCGTAATTCGAAGTAATCTCCGTATCACTGTAGTTAAAGCCAAGAACAAACTGCTCGTTCGGATACCTTGCAAGCGTTCCGCGTATTCCGTCGTAGGAGAGTGCAAAACTGTCTCTCTCATAGTCAATACCGTCTGCCTTAAGATCATACATAATTACGCCGTCTCGTGCGGCCGGATCTTTAATACGGCTGGCATATGCATCGTCGGCATCAGGCTTTTTAAAATTCTCCGTCTTGAGTGTAATACCGCCGTCAATTGAAACTGACGCGTCATTGTATGCCTTATATACAATAGGAAAATCTTCTGCCCCAGAATCTTCTTCCGTAAACGTGAGAGTCTCATCCTGATAGTAATCGCCCTCACCGATATATATCGTTACCCCGCCAGAAAGCGACGAACGATTGCTTCTTATAAAATCACGTGCTCCGGCAATCGTTGCAAGAGGCGATTCCTGTGTACCGCTTCCGCTGTCGCTGCCGCTTTTTGAAACATAAACCGCATTCAGCGGCTCATCGCTGCTCTTTGCAGAAATAACTGTAGCCGAAGATGGAATTATCATTGCCGACGCAAGAAACAAGGCTACAATTGTTCTTCCAAAGACATTATTACTTTTTATTTGTTTCATCATTTTTTCCCTTTATTTATGAACCGATTATCAGGTTAAACTTTGTCTGCCTATTTCGTAAAAATCGTATGCTTTAAATCCCGGAATATCATGGTATATGAGCGACTCATCCGTAATAGAGAAATCTCCGTTTTCAAAATCTGCAAAGGAAAATTGATTTATGTTTGAAAGATACAAGTTATCTCGAATCGTTGCAAACTTCTCGACATGCTTTGAAATATACATTGCATTAATTTCGGGGTATACTACGTTATTCCTCAAAACAACATTCGCGGTAGCATAAGACATATACCTGTCCTCGTAATCACGGACGGTAGTAGTTTTGTAAAACATCGTTCTCGGATATCTAATCGCCCAGCTCTCTGTTCCGTAGCCAGATTCGCCAAACAAATCATCCCAAAGTATATCACGGTACGGCGCAATTTCATTAAGAAAGGTTACGAAATATGCACACCAGTCGTCATACCATGTCCGAGAGTCATACGACAATGACGCATTATACGAATCCGGTCCCTTGACTATCACATTATCTGTTATAATGTTGTCTTTTCCGCCTCCAATACCTATTGAATAACCGGCAATATTGTAAAACAGATTGCTCCTTACAGTTCTTCCACTTCCTCCGTCATCACAGTAAAATCCAAGCGGAGCAGCATACTTATACATGTTATATACATTGCAAACAAAATTATTTTCAAAGACTAATCCCTGATTGCTCCACCACGCAATATATATTGCTCCGGCATCTCCGCCCTCACGGCATACATCATGAATATAATTGTATTTCATTACTATATCTCTGCCGTCTGTGCTGACCGCCAGATGAGGCGAATATGCAACCTCATTGTGAGTAAAGGTAAAACCAACTCCATGTCCGTATAAGCCGGCTTCATAAACCGACTTTATCTCACCAAAATCATGGACATAGTTATTGTCAGCTATTGAATTTGATGGAATCCCAAGCTCAAGATCTCCTCCGCTAAGCAACAGCGCCGCATAACCGGTATGAGAAATCTCATTATTATATACATAATTGTCATAACCGTTTATGTCAAGTCCGCGATATCCGGAGCACCCGATCTCACAGTTCTGAACCGTAATTCCCCTTCCATTTGCGGTAAATGCGCTTCCTCCGGTATTCTCTACAATAAGTCCGTCAAACGTCACATAGTCCGCATTAACCTCAACAAGATTCTGAGTGTTCTGCGTATACGTGATTTTTGTGTCGGCTATGTCTCCATCAGGATAGAAATAAAGCAGCCCCTCCGGACTTATATAATACTCTCCGGGAACGTCGATTTCATCGAGGACATTCCGGAAATAATATCTTCCTCCCTCACGATAATCCCTGTTTCCTGAGGGAATGGAGACTTCAATTCGTCCGTTTTCTTCATCATATTTAGAAAGTACAGCGCTCGTTTGAATCCAGTCAATATAAAAATGGCCTTCAAGAAGTACGCCTTCCACCGAATGCCAGGTGGAAATAACTTCATCTGCATCGCAGGTAAAGGGCTGTGTACCAGAATCCCCTACTGCTGCGACATTTTTTAGCTGCAGCGGAGGTTCCTCCGGATTCCATGCATTAGGATACCGAGCTAAAGTTCCTCGATTTCCGTCATAATAGAGTTCAAACGCAGAATTGACATCCAACCCCACGGCCTTAAGATCATAAACCACAACTGAATTCCTTGCGGTTTCATTCTTTATACAGGAAACCTCGGAAGCCTCCGGTTTTCTGAAGCCGTCAGACCACAGGCGACGGCCTCCATTTATAACCGGGGATTCATCTTCATATGCCCTATAAATAATGGGGGAATCGGCAGTACCCGACACATCAAAAGTCAGGGTCTTATCCTGATAATAATCTCCTCCTCGGATATATACGGTAACACCCCCGGCGCGCTGATCAGGGGACATCAAAGCTATAGCTTCATTTGCCTCATTTATTTCTGAAAACGGCATCTCAAAAGTTCCGTTTCCGTTATATTCAGAGTTATCGTTTGGAGCTACATAGAAAACGGTCGCCGGTTCTGATCCGTTACCATCATCTGCGGCATACAAGTCTGTCATTAAAATACCTTGACTGCACACTGTAAGCATGGACGCAGAAAGCAGGAAAGAACAGAACTTTTTTATTTTTTTACTATTTTTTATCCTGTCCATCATCTGTATCTCCCAAATTTGAACTGTGTTTACCGTACCAATGTATTCCGCCTGATTAACAGGCGGAATACATCCGGTACAAAATTAACTACTATTACGCCGTTAAGTTTAACTAAACCTTATTCAGCTAAAGAAATGTGTCTGCCTATTTCTCTGAAATCGTAAGCTTTAAAGCCCGGAATATCGTGATAAATAAGTGAATTCTCTGTAATCGTGAAATCTCCGTTTTCAAAATCTGCAAAACCGAATTGCTTTATATCAGAAAGATACATGTTATCCCGTATCGATGCAAATTTTTCAACATGCTTTGAAATATACATTGCATTAATTTCGGGGTATACTACGTTATTTCTCAAAACAGCATTTGCGGTTGAATAAGACATGTACCTGTCCTCATAATCACGGGCGGTAGTAGTCTTGTAAAACATCGTTCTCGGATACCTAATCGACCAGCTTTCGGTTCCGTATGCAGATTCACCGAATAAATCATCCCAGAGTATTTCGCTGTAATCGTTCGTAGGCTCAATACCATTGAGAAACGTCACAAAATATCCGCGGAACTCATCATACCACGTTCGAGAATCATAATACAAAGAGGCAGTATATGAATTCGGTCCCTTTACAATCACGTTATCTGTAATAATATTGTCTTTTCCACCGCCGATCATGATAGAATTACCGGCAACATTGTAAAACAGATTGCATCTTACAGTTCTTCCGCTTCCTCCGTCATCACAGTAAAATCCGCACGGCGCCCCAAGCTCATACATATTGTACACGTTACAGATGAAATTATTTTCAAAGACTAATCCCTGATTGCTCCACCACATAACATAAACAGCACCGGCGTCTCCGGCTTCACGGCATACGTCATGAATATAGTTATATTTCATAACCATATCTCTGCCATCTGTACTGACTGCCAGATGCGGCGAGTAGGCAACTTCATTATGAGTAAATGTAAAACCGACTCCGTATCCATATAAACCGGCTTCGTAAACAGTTTTTATTTCACCGAAATTATGAACATAGTTATTATCGGCTACTGAATTTGAAGGAATTCCAAGCGCAGTATCTCCTCCGCTCAGCAACAGCGCCGCATAACCGGTATGAGAAATTTCGTTATTATATATATAATTGTCATAACCGTTTATATCAAGCCCGCGGTATCCGGAGCATCCGATCTTACAGTTCTGAACCGTAATTCCCCTGCCGCTCGCGGTAAATGCACTTCCGCCGGTATTTTCCACCGTAAGTCCGTCAAACGTCACATAATCTGCACTCACCTCAACAAGATTCTGAGTATTCTGTGTATATGTGATTTTTGTGTCGACTATATCTCCCGCAGGATAGAAATAAAGCACCCCTTCCGGACTTATATAGTACTCTCCCGGAACATCAATCTCGTCAAGGACGTTGCGGAAATAATATTTTCCTCCCTCGCGATACCATTGATTCTCCGAAGTAACAGACACTGTTATGCGGCTGTTTTCCACATCATAATCAGAGAGCACGGCACTCGTCTGAATCCAGTCAATATGAAAGTGTCCTTCAAGAAGTACGCCTTCCACCGAATGCCAGGTGGAAATAACTTCATCTGCGTCGCAAGTAAATGGCTGCGTACCGGGATCCCCTACTGCCGCGACATTTTTTAGCTGCAACGGAGGTTCATCCGGATTCCATGCATTAGGATACCGGGCTAAAGTTCCTCGGTTTCCGTCATAATAGAGTTCAAAATCAGAATTAACATCAAGGCCCTCAGCCTTTAGATCATAAACCACAACCGAGTTTCTTGCAGTTTCGTCCTTTATACAGGAAACTTCTGATGCTTCCGGCTTTCTGAAATCCTCAGACAGCAAGCGGTAACCTCCGTCAATCACCGGTACTTCATCTTGATACGCTTTATATACTATAGGTCCGCCGTCAGTACCAGATACATCAAATCTCAGAGTTTTATCCTGATAATAGTCGCCCCCTCGAATATATACGGTTACGCCGCCTGCACGCGCTTTCTCAGGCATTATAGCTATAGCTTCATTTGCCTCGTTTATATTTGAAAATGGCATATCGAAAGTTCCATTTCCGTTATATTCAGGGTCATAGTTTGGAGCTACATAGAAAATTGCTGTCGGTTCTGTTTCGATACTTTCATCAGCCGCATACACATCCGCAGTTAAAATACCCTGACTGCACGCAGTAACCGCCGCCGCAGAAAGTAACAAAGAGCAGAACCTTTTAATACCATAATGATTTTTTGCTGTAATTATTCTACTCATCGACTGTATCTCCTCAACCAACACTATGTCTGTCATGGCCGGTACGGTATTTTCGCCAATGCATCCGCATGGCGAAAATACAACGGCATTATAATTACTCAGTTACCGGATATGAATTAGTTATTCTGTTGAGCACCCATGCTTTATCGCTCATATCAATTACGGCGTTCAGCCATTCCTGATACTGAGTTTTTGCATGAGATACAGCCTCAGACTGATAACGTGATGAGAGCATTCTTGCAAGATATGCTTCATTTCGTGCAAGTCTTTCATTGTAAGGATGAATCTGCTCCCAGAGAGCGTATGCCTCTTTAGCGAATGCTGTGTCGTAGCTTACAACACCATCGACAACAACCTTCATAGGAAGGATTTCCGCAGGCTCCGAATAAATGTTAAAACATGCGCCGTCCTCATGTGCTTCTTCGTCAAAACGGTCTATATATGTTCTGATAAGAGACACTTTATCTGCTCCGTAATAGTGTGCAATACCGCTGTTAATAAACTCACTGTATACATCATCGCTCATATTCGGATTTTCAAGGATAACTCTTGCAAGATAAGAACGGAGGTCAGAAAATTCAAGGTTTGACTGGTCTACGTCGAACTGGAGATAAACTGCATATAAGTTCTGAGACTTATACCATTCGACATTTTTCTTCATTGTATAAAGATTCGGGAATGTTACAGGATAGAAATAGTAATCCGATGTGAAATCGAGTACGCTTACATGTCCGCAAACCTTTTTCCAAGCTTCTACATTTGCAGCAAAAGCGGCGTTTATCTCGCATGCCGGATCATTTATAGCATGTGCAGAGCAAAGCTTAGGATTATAAATAAGAACCTCTACATTATCGCCAAGATGTGTTTTGGGAGGAATATACGTCTCATTTGCTGCAAGAATACGAAGAATCTGACCGTCCATCTGAGCGGCTATTTCACGCACGAGCTTGAAATATGCGCCCATCTCCGTCCCCTCAGCCTCGGCTGCGGCCTTGCATTCATCGCAGGTACAAGCGTCCTGTATTGTATTATAAACCAAATATCCTTTAGTCTTTGCCTTGTTAAGAAGAGTCTTTTTATTTGCAGCAGTCAATGTAGAATAACACGGTGAATCAATTCCTTTTCTGACATATGCATTATGAGTCATCAAGTCAGTATATCCGACATCTCCGTATCCGGAAATTGTGAATCCGTCAATATCCTCTGCAGCATTTTCTTTGAGATCAGGCGCAGTATATGGATCCGTATAATCATAATTTTTAATATCAACGCTTATACCGTTCTTAGCAACAGGGGTTGTAAGCGTTGTAGACGGATCATAGTGCAGATACTCTTTTACAAAGTATTCGCATGCTTTCCAAATTCCGTCTGCAAGATCATAATCCTGATAAGGATTTTCTGTTGTTCTTGGATTCGGGTTTGCGGCAAGCAAAATTGTATTGCCGTATGCTCTGACAGTAAAGCTGTCTCCTTGGAAAGAATTGAAATCCAAATCCGTAAAGAGCTCATCACGCGAAGTAGAGCCGATTACAATCTCTTTATCCGATGTGCGCGCTGTGTTGTTTACAATCGGAATAGTGCATCCCGTCAGGTCCTTGATAGTATCCTGAATTGCAACCGCCACCTCATATTCATGAGTTGCCTGTGCAAAATCACTGATTGAAATCGAATCATTATTTGATGGAACACGATTAGCCGCGCCTACGCAGACAATTTTATATTCGGTTTTCTTATTTGCATTAACAAGGACAAGTCCCTTGGAAAGATCAAACTGATCCGAAATATCTTCCGCCGCAGGAATAGACTCAATCGGTGTGTATTCCTCATTAGGATTTTCAGTTTCACCAAGAGTTTCCGGCGGTACCGGAGGCTCAGTATCATCACCAGATGTATCTGAAGAACTGCTGTCCGATGTATCAGTATAATCATCCGGATTAGCAATTATCTTCATAAGACGGACAAGATCCTTTGCATTGACCTTTCCGTCAGCATTAAGGTCTGTTCCGTAAGCTTCTATATCAGCTTCAGGATCGGCAATTACCTTCATAAGACGTACAAGGTCTTTCGCGTTTACTGCGCCGTCGCCATTTATGTCTCCCACTTTCAGCGCATTATCAGCATTACTTTCGGCTGCATAAATACACGGGATACTGCTTCCCGCCATAACAAGGCTCAGAAGCAATGCGGCAGTCTTAATGTTCTTTTTCATTTTTTGTAGCCATACCTTTCATATTTTTTATTTACCTCGGCAGAAATATTCAAATCAAAATATATGAATACATACGCCGTCAGTGTCTGTATTATTTATTTAACACTTATCTTACTCCGACAAGTGAAAAATCACACGCTTCAAAACCCGGAAGATCATGAAGCACCCTTGATTCGGGTTTAAGTCTGTAATCTCCGTTCTCAAAATCCACAAAACCTATGTCGTCAAGAGATTCATAGTGAATATTATCGCGAAAATTCGCAAGACGTCTCGTATCAGGCTGAATATCCTCTCTGCGCTTGTTTTTATCGTATGTGACGTTATTGCGTACAACAGTATGACCGAAGGCGTACGAAACAAACCTGCTATTATAATCGCGTACGTTTGTCGCCTTTACAAGAAGAGTTCTGGGATACCGGATTGCCCATTCCTTCGTAGCGTAGCTTGGATAATTTAGAAGATCATTCCACAGCCCAGCCGTACGGAATATCGCATTATGCATCTCCCACTGATCGTAGTAAAGACGCTCATCATAAGCCAGCCGTGAATTTATCATAATGTTATCTTCTATGATATTATCGCGTCCTCCTCCCATCGCAAAAGCGTTACCTGCAATATCTATAAAGAGATTTGCACGTATTGTCTTAAATGCACCGCCGTCGTCATTATAATATCCATTCGGAGCGCCAGTATTATATATATTTACTATATTCTTAATAATATTATGATCGAATATAATATTCTGAGCCGCCCAGCCGCCAAGATATACAGCACCGGCGTCGTTAGCCTCGTAGCATACATCATGTATGTAGTTATACTGAATATTGAGTTCACTTCCAGCCATTGACATAGCAAGATGAGGCGCGTGATACATTTCGTTGTGAACACAGGTTATTCCTCTTCCGCGGAAGAACACAGCACCGTTATACACACGGTAAATCTCTCCGAAGTCATGTATAATATTATCGCATATAACCATATTTCCAGGAGTAAGCTTTATATTATCTCCTCCGCCCATGTCTATAGCATCTGCACCGATTGTATGAATTTCATTGTGTTCAATTAACGCGTTATATCCATCCGCACGAACAGCCGTTTTCAACGTTCTCCGTAATGTACAACCGCGAATGGTGAACCCTGTGCAATCGGCAGTAATCAAATTTTCACAACCGGCTTCAATTATACATCCTTCAATTGTAATATAATCCGCCTTTATATTGATAACGTCTTTAGAGCATTGAGTAATAACAACCGTGGTCTCTTTAATATCATCTTCAGGAATAAAGTAAAGAATACCAGCATCCCGATCTATATAATATTCTCCAATCTCATCAAGCTCGTCAAATACATTACAGAAATAATATCTTCCATTATTTCTTGCTTCGCCATTGCACTGAATTCTCACTTTGCGCTTATCATAATCATAACCGATAACCGTGCCTTCCGTGCTCGCCCAGTCAATAAAAAAGTTTCCCTTAATTTCTACATCTTTAAAGCTTTTCCAGGATCCCACCGTATAATCAGAATCATCAAATTCATATATCCAGGTTCTATCTTCATCGCACGGGAAATTTTCAACGCCCGTCATAAAGTGGTAATCCTTATTTGGATATCTTGCGAGTACCCCGCGATTTCCGTTCCAGTAAATCTGAAGGTCTCTATCGAGAGCAATCCCATCCGCATTAAGATCGTACGCAACGATCCTCTCAGCAGACTCAGGATATTTACTGCAAATCGGAGCTATAGCTTCCTTATCAGGCTTATAAAATTTCTCACTGTCAAGTGTTCGGCCTCCAGTAATTATTACTTCATCGCCGTCCTGCGCACGGAAAACAACAGGCGCATTCTCGGAACCGCTGTCTATTTCTTCAAGAACAAAAGTATGCTCCTGATAGTATTCTCCGCCGTGAATTATAAATGTAACGGCATCGTCCCCTGATATTTTACCGGAAGAACGAAGGCCACGGACCGCATCTCTTGCTTCCTCAAGAGATCTGAACGGCTTCTTGACGCTTCCGTCTCCGCCGCAGGATCCCTTAGCCGAAATATGTAATTTCTTTTCCATTGTTTTGATCATACCTTTCGTACAGGCATAAAGTTTATGCCGACTTCAGCTCTATTTTAGTCCAGCCGCTGCTGCCGTCAAGACACGAACTTTTTCCTGAAAGAATTTTTCTTCAGACTTGTCTCTAATATTCAAGAAATATTAGGTCTCTGCAATACTATTTCAATAAGGGGCTCGCCCCGTCAAATGACGTGGCAGCCATTCCAGTCGGAGATTATATCTCCCACTGAATGGTGAATGTAACCCGCCGCCTGAAAGGCGATCGCCATTAAGGCTGCCGCCCTAAGAGGCAACCACCATTAAAGCTGCTGCCTTAATGGTGAGACATCTTGCCTAAGTTATAAATTAGTCAATAATAGTAAGATCTGCTCCGCCGTCATCATATTCCATATCTACATTTTCAAATTTATGATTGCGGACAACAGCACTGACACCGTCACCAACTTCAATTCCGCAGACAGAATTACGTGATATATTGTTTTCAAATACTACGCCGCGGTAACTCATGCTGCCATCCTCATGGCTACGCCGCGGAAGCGCGGTAAACGTACAGTCATCCTCAGCGATATTTCCGCGGATGACAACAGAGATTGTGCTGTCATGCGTTTCTCCGCCAAGCAAGCCTATCATAGCACTGTTGCTGTAAAATCCTCTTGCACGCGTTACACGGTTGTTGAGTATCTGTCCGAAAATCTCTCCGGCACAGTTCCAGGTCGGACCGCATCCGCTAAGATCCTCCATAAGAACTCCGCCGTTATCGTGCAGCTTATTACCGTCGACTATATTTGAATAAGTTCCTCCCCAGTAATAGATACCGCGTCCGAGAGCACTTACCTCATTTTCTATAACATATGTGTTTTCAAATTTCTTAAAATCAGAAAGACATACGACACTCGTCTCATCAAGCTCACAGTCAAGAGGTGATTCAAGCGTTACACCGTCGCCTCCGCTCTCCTTAACCGGCATACGAATTCCTGCGCCGCGTCCTCCAGTTACATATACACATCCGCGATTAAACGCGTCCTTCACAACCTCATGTCCTTCGAAAAGACCCCTCAGGCAATCTTCACCGTATCTTTCATACAGCTTGTCCATATCAATTACAAGCCTTGCTCCGTCGGTCTTCTTAACAGGAACCTCCATGTGATTGCTCCAGATATGGAAGCAGAAGCCCTCTGAATCGCAATGCCACATAAACGGCTTTATAAGATTATTAGCCATATAATAATTAGCATGTTCTTCCATGATCCAAAAAGCAGCCCTGCTTGTTTTAGAAGCTGTATCAAACACATTGTTTTCAAGTATGATATTTTTGCACTTGCGTCTCCAATGGCTGTCGGGATTATAGGAGGTTGAAAAGAAATCAATACAACCTGCCATATCTCCGCCGACCATTGTATTTCCGCTTATAACAACATTCTGTCCACCCATTATCGCCAGACAGTTTCCGCCGCCTTCTATAAAGTTATCAAGAATTTTGACATTTCTTCCTTTGATTGCAACAGCGACCCACACATTCACAAGCGCCGGATAATTTGTAATCGGCTGTACAAACTTTTTAGAATTATTATATTCCGGAACATTAAACTGATCGGTAGGATCCGCTTTGCGGTGAACTATATATGTAGGCGACTGATATATATGACAGTTCTTTATTACGACGTTGTCCGCATCCCTGTCATCATCAATCATATTTGAATAACACGGCACACGGTTATAGCTGTCGTCACCAAGCTTTGGTTTTACCTCTCGAACGGGAGCACCGATTACCACAGCCGAATAAACGCTCATTATATTTATATTTTCAATTTCAAAGTCCCCGTCACCCTTGATAAATACCGGGATTCGCATTCCTTCCTGATAAGTGCCCCATCCGTCCTCAGGGTTCATTCCAAGAGGAAGCTCCAACCATACTCGGTTTTGATCCTCACCCTTGAGCTTCACTCCGCGCGGAATATGAATTGAGTTGTAAAAATGATAACGTCCCCTCGGAACAAAAACTGTTCCTCCGCCTGCCTCAGCCGCAGCATCAAGCGCGCGCTGAAATCCCGGTGCACTGTCCGGAGTCTTTTCAAAAGTATGTCTTTTTACATAATCCTTAGATACCGGCCTAATCACAGCAGCACCGTAATCAAGCACATTAAACACCTTACTGCCATTTTTAACTGCATCAAGATAGTTCTGTTCATATACTTCTGTTTCAAATGAAACCGGAACACCGCTTTTATCATTCATTATATAAACGGTACACTTTCCGCACGCCGCTGTCTGCGGCACAGCTGCGCGCACCTCATAGCAGCTTGCTGCTTTAACCTCTAAATCATAAATACAGTCCTTACTGTCGCGGAGAAAAACACTCACACCATGACCGCTTGTGAGCATTTTTCCATATCCGTGAACCTCTTCTCCGGAAAGGTCAAAGCAGTCAGGAGCCGCAAAGCAATGACCGAAAATACGGATTTCTCCACCGGCAGTAATAATATCATTCTGAATCCATTTATACTCCGGAACATTCATATTAAACGGAACACTTTCTCCGTCTTCACTTTTTATAACAATCTGCCAGCCGCTGAAAGCCCCCTCGGGAGTTTTAACTGTCAGGACGTGATTATCTGAATTTTTGATTACTTCAAGCTCAATATCCGCTCCGGAAGCAAAATTCATGTCTTTAATATTTTTTCCTGCCTTAAGTGCAGCCTTGATAATATCGGAGCTTGCTCCGAGTTTGTTTGCAAATACTCTCGCATTTTTAAAACCATCTCCGGTTATTACCGCAAGATTTCCTGCCGGAACTGCATTAGTTACATGTCTGATAATTACTTTATCATTATATTTTAGCATGCGATTGGGTTCTCCTTTGGGTTATGAAAGTTTCCGTAATAAAGCAGTGCTTCATCTGAAAACTATGTCTAAAGATAAGTAAGAGACAAGCAGGCCGTACCGAATCCACAAAGTAAAGACCTTAAAGCCGAAACGATACAGTACGAACAGACTACTATGCCATGTTATTACCCTATCATATTTATACCACGGTTTAATAATTAATACTTGTGTTTTTATGGCGAAAAAATATAACTATATTCCGAAATTCCAAAATGTGTATCAATATTTTTTTAAAAATTCCTCAAATGGCTATAATTGGAATTTATTTCCGCCTTGATATTGCGTAATAATATAGACGCCGAAAAAAACTCCGTTTATTTTTCACACAAATTCGCCAAAATTTGACCACTTGTTTTTTCCCTCTTTTCCTTGACTTTTAAATAAAATATGGTAGAATATATTTGCTGTATCACTTAAATAGGAGACAGCGCTGAAAACGTTCTTCAGCTGTGTCCATAACATAAATAAACTATAAATAGCTTTCCAGACACTTTTTTATCAGGGGTTTTGTCAATGTTATTTTCAAGTCTGTTTTTTTTATATGCCTTTCTGCCGTTGATTCTGATATTCTTTTTTCCGATTAAAAATACTTCATACAGAAGAATACTGCTTGTAATTTTCTCCTTGATTTTTTATGCATGGGGAGAACCAATTTATGTTTTTTTAATGATTGGAACAGTCATTCTGAACTACATATTCGGACGGATGATTGAAAGCCCGCGTTTTTCAGTTCATTCCAAGCTTTGGACTGCGGTGGCAGTAATTATAAATCTCGCTCTTTTAGGGATCTTTAAATATACAGATTTTTTTATAAATACTATAAATTCCTTATTCAGCACAGAAATTCCCCTGACATCTTTCAGGCTTCCAATCGGAATCAGCTTCTTTATTTTCCAGTCTATATCATATATAATCGACGTTTACCGAGGAACATGTCCAAGCCAAAAGTCATTTGTCAAGCTTCTTTTATACATATCATTTTTTCCCCAGCTCATTGCCGGCCCTATCGTCCGGTATGAAGATATAGAACCACAGCTTGACAATATAAACCCCAATCCCCGAAATATACTCTCCGGATTTTTCCGTTTTTCTGTCGGACTCGGGAAAAAGGCTATTATCGCAAACAGCTGCGCCGCCGTAGTCGACAGCCTGATCGGACTAACCGGTACTCCTACTGTTTTAGCCCGCTGGGCAGCCGCCCTGTTTTTTACGCTTGAAATTTATTTCGACTTTTCTGGATACAGCGACATGGCGATCGGTCTTTCCGGAGTTTTCGGATTCCGTATACCTGAAAATTTTATCTATCCTTTTATAAGCAGGAACGCCACAGAATTTTGGCACCGCTGGCATATATCACTAAGTACATGGTTTAAAGACTACCTGTTCTATCCTGTAATGCGTTCCCGCGTGATACGCAGTCTGACAAAAAAACTTTCAGGCTCCGGACATAAAAAAGCCGCAAGAACTGTACCGACAGTCATTGCGCTTTTCATAGTATGGTCAATGACAGGACTCTGGCACGGTCCATGCTGGAATTATATTCTCTGGGGACTCTACTATTTCGCATTTCTTACACTGGAAATGTTTTTACAGCCTGTTTTCAAGAAGATATTTACCGGATTTACAGGTACAGTTCTGACGCGAATATACTTCGCAGTCATCACAGTTTTTGGAATGGCAATTTTTAGTTTTGAATCCGATACCTTTAAAAACCTCGGCTACCTTTTTGGAATTGGAACCGGAGGACTGACGGACATATACACAAATTCGATACTTTCTGAAAATATCTTTCTGTTAATTGCATCTGTAATATTATCCTTGCCTGTAATTCCATTGCTTACCAGACTTGCAGAAAAAAAACTCGGAAAATTTAGCCGAAAATCAAAAACTATATACATGACGGCTGCTATTATTTTCCTCGTTGCTGTCTCAACCATAAGACTCGCAGGAAATTCATATAATCCGTTTTTATATTTCAGATTCTGACTGAAAAATAATATAAGGAGCGAAAAGCTGTGAAAAAAAACAATAATACATTTTCCAATACAGGCATAATGCCGGCATCCGCAGGCAATAACGGCTTTTCTGAATTCATTTATGAGGACAGCGAGCCCCAGGAATTCGATGAATTTCTTCGTGAGCCCCCGCATGCTCAAAAAAAGCGTACAGCACAAAGCAAAGCCTCTTCAAAACAATTTACAAATCCAAACTGCCTTCAGTCAAATGTAAAGAGAAAAAAAAGAAAAAAAGCTCCGGAAAAATTCGGTCTTACATTTCTCGGAATTCTATATTTTTCAATTGTGATTCTGAATTTTATTCAGCCGGACCGACCCACTGTCTCAGAAAATGAAAAACGTGAGCTTACAAAGGTGCCGACATTTTCATATTCGACGCTGTGTGACGGCTCATATTTTGATCAACTCACACTGTTTTTTTCAGATACGTTTATTTTTCGTGAGAAATTGGTTCTTCTTTCAAGAAAAATTCCTTCACTTTACGGAATATCAGGAAACTTTTCAGTACTGTCAAATACAGATACAAATAAGGAAACCGATTCCAATATCAGTCAAAAGCTTGAAGATGAATTAAACCGTCTTCAGTCTGAAGCACCGGGTACACCTGCGGTAACCGAACCTGAAACCGAACCTCCGGAAACACAAATTATATCGGTTTCATTATCCGCGACAGAAATTAGCCTTCCGGCCGGAAGCACCGCGGCAGTTGAGTTTACCATTTCAGGGTCAGAAGATTCCGGCATTTCTCCAACAGTCACAGCGGGAAGCGATATAATATCTGCTTCGATTTCTGAAAATCAAATTATCGTCAGCGGACTCGGAGAAGGAACCACAAGCTTTACAGTCAACTACGGGGAAGCATCGGCAGTATGCGCTGTTACCGTCACATCTATAACAGTTTCAAACAACGATGGAGAAGCCGACTTTCTCGCAAACGGACTTTTTATTTACAACGGAGCAGTTTATACAATTTCAAATTATGGAAAACAGTCTGTCGGCTATATTTCCAGATGCCTCGATTATTACAAATCTCTTTTCCCTGACACAAGAATAAGCATCATGCCGGCTCCGGTTTCTTCGATATTAATAGACAACCCCGAAATAACGGAAAAATTCACAAGTCAAAAATACATTCTTGACACTATGCAGTCAAGAATGAGCCCACAGATAAATTTTGTCAACACTTACAATGAAATTTTCTCACATCGCACAGAATATCTCTATTTTAAGAGCGACCACCACTGGACACAGCTGGGTGCATATTATGCATACCGTGCCTTTGCCGAATCAGCAGGTTTTTCTCCGACACCTCTGTCCGACATGCATCGCGAGATTATAAACAGCTCTTTCAATGGTTCAATGTATAATTTTACAGGAGATGAAAGAGTAAAAGACTTTATCGATCAGGTAGAAGTATATTATCCCACAAAACCGGCCACTATGACCGTTACAAAACACGACGGTTCCACTTTAACCTATAACCGGACAATTATAGGAGAAAGCGGAAATTATCAGGCATTTATTGCAGGAGACAATCCGTATACTGTAATAAATGTCCCAGACAATCCTCAAAATCTCTCGATTCTCGTTATAAAGGATTCTTACGGAAATGCTCTTGTACCATTTCTCACCGAGCATTATGGTAATATAATTGTAATTGATCCGCGATACTGCGATATAAATATATATGATCATTTCAAGGACTATGGACTTACCGACATACTCGTGACAGGAAATATTCAAAGCCAAAACAGCATAAAATGGGCGTCATACTACTTTGCATGTGCAGGAGTAGATCTTGACTCGCTCGGTTAATAAGATCAATTTCACTGAATTTAAAAATTAAAACGGGGCAGCCGCAAAAGTTAATTACGGCAGTCCCGTTTTAATTTTAAACAAAAGCTAAATAATCGGCCGCTATAAGAGTGCCAACATCAGATGTCTGTTTTGTCAAACATACAATCAAGTCCGTACTAAAATACTTACTCTATATCGGAAATGAAATCTCCAAAGCAAGCGTCAGAAGGCATACGCCAGTCGCCGCGCGGAGACAGCGTTACCGACCCAACCTTAACTCCGTCAGGTGTACAGGAACGCTTAAACTGCTGAATAAAGAACCGTTTTATAAAGGTATGGAGCGTAGACTCTATATAATCGTCTTCATATGCCCCGGCAAATGCAGTCCTCGCAATCCTAAAAATTTTCGCCGGAGAATATCCGAATCTTACAAAATAATAAAGGAAGAAATCATGAAGCTCGTATGTTCCCAGAATGTCCTCCGTGCGCTGACCCAGCTCCTGCCCATGCACCGCGGGAATCAGTTCCGGCGAAACCGGCGTATCAAGTACATCACGCAATACCGCCGCAAGCTTTTCATCCGCACAGTATTCAGCATAATACGAAACAAGATAACGTACAAGCGTTTTCGGTACCGAGCAGTTCACTCCGTACATTGACATATGATCTCCGTTATAGGTAGACCATCCGAGCGCCATCTCCGAAAGATCTCCGGTTCCGATCACAATGCCGCTGGTTTTATTCGCCATATCCATCAGCACCTGTGTCCGTTCCCTTGCCTGGGCATTTTCATAAGTTACATCATATATATTATCCGGATGATCAATATCGCGCAAATGAACTTTCACCGCATCGGCAATATCTATACATAGAAACCTTGTATTCAGATATTCACATAACTTTTCCGCATTTCCCCTGGTTCGCTTTCCAGTACCAAAGCACGGCATTGTAACGGTAACAATATCGTCATGTCCTTTTCCCAGCTTATCCATTGCAGAAACAGTAACAAGAAGCGCGAGAGTTGAATCAAGTCCTCCGGATATTCCGATGACGGCCGTTTTGCATCCTGCATGACGGAGACGTTTTGCAAGCGCGGAAGACTGCATGTCAAGTATAAATCTGCAACGCTTTGCAAGGCTTTCTTCATCCTCAGGGACAAACGGACGCTTTGAGAAGCTTCTCGTCAGGACAGTATCATAAACGGCGCCGCCAAAATAAATATATCTATAACTGCTATTAAATGCCGCTTTAAAATCCGTAGTTTTTATGCGTTCATGCGAAAGCCGTTTCACATCAATCTCAGTATAGATAATCTCGTTTTTATCAAATGGTTTGCGTTCTGCAAGCGTGCTTCCGTTTTCACATATCATGGAATGTCCGGAATAGACAAGATCCGTCGTTGACTCACCCTCTCCCGCATTAGCATATATATAACCGCATATATTACGTGCAGAATGAATTCCTATAAGATCCCGGCGGTATTCCGGCTTACCTATCGACTCCGGAGAAGCGGAAAGATTGACAATTATTGTAGCTCCGGCCATACAGTGAGATACCGATGGAGGAATCTGCCCCCATACATCTTCGCATATTTCCGCGCCGACAACTAATTCCTTTATCCCCTTATGACAGAAAAGCTGACCTATCCCAAAAGAAACTGTAAATCCGGCAAAGGAAATATAGGTACACTCCGAATTTCTGTCAGCCGGTTCAAAATGACGCACTTCATAAAACTCACTGTAATTCGGAAGATAGCTTTTAGGCACAAGACCGAGGAGTTTTCCGTTCTGAACAGCCGCGGCGCAGTTAAACAGCTTTCCGCAGACCTGTACCGGAAGCCCGATAAAAACAAGCGCCGAAATACCTTTGCTGGCTTTTATTATTTTAATGAGAGAACTTTCCGCAGCTTCAAGCAGACGATCCTGCGAAAACAAATCAGAACAGCAATAACCGGTAACACAAAGCTCCGGAAAAACAATTATCGCAGAACCTTGCTCCTGTGCCTTTTTCATAAGCAATATAATCTGCTCTGTGTTAAAAGTACAGTCCGCGACAGCAAGCTCCGGAGTCGCTGCCGCAACCTTTATAAATCCATCCTTCATTGTATCAGCCATGCCTTTCGTATATACTCAGATTTTGTCCGCTCTCAGCTGCGCCGCTGCGACACCCCCACTGACCGTCAAGATTCAAAACCTTACTCTGAAAGTATTTTATAAATTTATAACTCGCCCTTTATGCTCCTCCGCTATGAAATAGCGTTCACTATGTGTTATCATACATAAAGGAATATTATAGTTTCAGCTCATTACAAAATACTCATCGCGTCCGGCCCCGACCGAAACATATTTAATATTACATTCTGTCTTTTCTTCAATATATTTTATATATTTTTGGGCATTTTCAGGAAGCTCTGAAAAGCTTCTGCATCCGGTAATATCACATTTCCATCCGTCAAGATATTCATAAACTGGCTTGGCACAGTTCAAATCATCCCCCATCGGGAAACGGTCGGTGAGAATACCGTTTATATTATATTTTACACATACCGGAATCTTATCAGCATAAGAGAGTACATCAAGCTTTGTGAGCGCAATTTCATCTGCTCCCTGCATCATAATTCCATATCTGGATGCAGGTACGTCAAAACCGCCTACACGTCTCGGTCTTCCTGTTGCCGCGCCGTATTCACCGCCTGCATCACGAAGAGCTTTCGCCTCGTCTCCGAACAACTCGCAGGTAAAAGGACCCTCTCCGACGCAGCTTGAATAAGCTTTCATAATACCGATTGCCTTGTCGATTTTCTGCGAAGGAATTCCTGCTCCAATCGGAGCATACGCAGAAATGGTATAAGATGATGAAGTATACGGAATTATTCCGAAATCTATATCGCGAAGAGCACCGAGCTGAGCCTCAAATATCAGCGACTTTCCAGCCTTAATTTCAGCCGTGAGATACTCTGTCGTATCACAAATATAATCTCTGAAAGCAAGACCGTACTTTTCGAGCCATGCGATCACATCTTCGCTTCTCAGGGCTTGAGCGCCATATCCCTTTTCAACAGTAAGATTTTTCCACTCTAAGATTCCTGGCATCTTCTTTTTGACGGAATCCATATGGAGAAGTTCTCCCATACGAAACGCTTTTTTCATATACCGGTCTGCATAAACCGGAGCAATTCCGCGTCTTGTCGATCCGAATTTTGCATCGCCAAGCCTGTCCTCTTCAAGGCAGTCAAGCATCTTATGATAAGGCATGCAAATCACCGCACGGTCACTTATTTTGAGATTATCGGGAGTGATGCTTATACCCGCCTCCCGAAGCTTCTCAACTTCTCCGTACAGGTGCTCTACATCGATAACCATACCCGGCCCCATTACATTGACTGTATTGTCCCGGAGAATTCCGGACGGAAGCAGATTAAGAATAAACTTCCCTTTATCGTTTACAACTGTATGTCCGGCGTTGTTTCCTCCCTGATAGCGTACGACAATATCATAATTTTCACTGAGAAGGTCAACCATACGTCCTTTTCCTTCATCTCCCCAGTTTATACCTGTAATAGATGTAATCATTTTTACGACAATTCCTTTCCTATTTGCTTTTTTGCTTTTGCTTAATTTATTTAAATCACAGAAATGATGAATTTACGATAACCCAATAAGGACTGCCATTACGGCGTTTGAACTACGGAATTCGTACTGTTACATAAAAAGGAAAGCGGCATCTGTCTCTCTTAAAGACCAATATCAATAAGTCAGAGAACATCCTGCTTTCGGCTGATTAAATTCAAACGTTTATATTAACCTCGATGCCAAGTTCCTGCTTATTTTTCTCCAAAATAGGCTTAACGCAGTCATTCAGAAAATCTGAGGTCTGCTTCGGGGCGCATCCTGTAAACAGCTTAGGATCGGCAAGAGAATTAAGCTCATCCGCTGTCAGTCCGAAAACCGGATCGGAAAGAATACGGTCAAAAAGATCGTTTCTCTCACCCGAGAGCTTTATCATTTTTGTCGTCGCTACAGAGTGACGGCGGATCGCCTCATGAAGTTCCTGTCTGTCTCCTCCCTTTTTAACACAGTACATAAGTATATTTTCCGTCGCCATGAAAGGAAGTTCTTCGTCAAGGTGACGCTTCATCATATTTGGATATACTGTACCGCCTGAGATTATATTTATGTAGAGAGAAAGTATTGCATCGGCTGCAAGAAAAGCCTCCGGAATCGATATTCTCTTGTTCGCAGAATCATCGAGCGTTCTTTCAAACCACTGTGTTGCGGCCGTAATCGCAGGATTCAGGGAATCCACCATAATGTAACGCGCGAGCGAAGCAATTCGCTCGCTTCTCATAGGATTGCGCTTGTATGCCATTGCAGAAGATCCGATCTGACCGGCTTCAAAAGGTTCATCGAATTCCTTAAGATGCGATAAAAGACGTATATCATTCGAAAATTTTGCGGCGCTTTGGGCAATCGAGCAAA
>CABPZV010000008.1 GCA_902462015.1 uncultured Eubacteriales bacterium
TATTCTTCTTATTAGCTACAAGATTAACAAGATATTGCAGTGCATCCAATGTTGCACCATGATGCCCGATTAATACCCCTGAGTCTGCACCTTTGATTTTTATTACCTTTACGTCTTCGCTGTCAGACATTTCGGCTTCCGCATCAATATCCATATCTTTAATAATTGTTTTTATAAATGACAGAGCATTATTTTCGTTATCTGAATCATAAGTTATCCTTACTTTTGCCGGTATTTCCCCAAATCCAAGAAAACCCTTTTTCGGCATTTCAAGAATTTCATATGTTATATATTCTCTGTCAACACCAAGCTGTCTTGCCCCGTCAGAAATCGCCGCTTCTACCGTTTTTCCAAATACCTCAATAACCTGTTTCAAACAAAACACTCCTTTAAACTGTCTCTATACAACAGTGGCAGATAATCATTGTTTTTATTTTTTAATAATAACGCTCTTTCTCTTATTTTAGACTATTAAATTTCTATAATATTTAATAATCCTCATCATCTATATGATGCAAAGACCTTACTTTTTTGGTTTTCGTTTCATCCTTTAAATCAAGTGTGTTTCCATTTCTGTCTTCTTTAAGCAAAGGTGCGTCTTTCTTTTTCTCATTTTTTTTCTCACTAATTTTTTCTGCTTCCTCTTCTTCATCGTCATCATCATTGTGAAGAGATTTTACCTTCGCTTTGTTTTTTGATTTACTCCCTTTCAGGCTTCCGTTAAGTTCCTTTTCCGCTCTTTTATAATCTTCATCTGTAAAAACAGGTATTTTATATATCCTCGACAAAATAAACTGCTGAACCGTTCCGAGAATATTTTGATAAATCCAGTAAAGTCCGACAATTGCGGGAACCGTAAATGTAATCCATACAGAGAGAAGAGGCATTGTAAAATCCATAATTTTCATTGATGCTGCCGCATTACCGCTTAGATCGTTCTGAGGAGCCTGATATGACATTTTTCGGGTAAGCTTCATACTAAAGAAAGCTACTACAAAAGTTATTACCGGAATAAGCAAAAGCCAGCTTTTATCCGAAAGACTCGGCGTCTGGGACAAATCAAATATTTTAAACGCAGTAAATGATGGCAGATCTGTTTCTGTAAATCCCTCCGGAAATAGACCTTTATACGAAGCAAAATCCGCATGCAGATATTGAAACATATCAATTTCAGCTACAATTTTTGCATCTGCATTTAGTTCAATTATCTTTTCCTTTATGGGTCCTACATAATCTCCAAGTCTCATCAAATATGTCAGCGGATTTCGAATTACATTATACAGCGCAATTATTATCGGAAACTGTATCAGAGTTGGCAAACATCCGCCGAACATGCTGTAATTTTCTTTTTGATACAGCTCCATTATATCCTGCTGCATCTTCTGCTGTGTTACTTTATCTGTTCTCCCGGCATATCTTTTTCTGATCGCCATTTCTTTCGGACGGAGAGAAGCTTGTTTCTGCATATTTTTCTGCTGTTTAATTCCGAGAGGGAAAAAAATAATTTTTATAATAAGTGCAAACAGCAAAATTGCTATTGCATAATTCGGAATTATCATATAGCAGAATCTCATCAGATAACCGAACGCGCTGTATAAATATCCCATAATTGTCTGTTTCCTCGTTATTTTACTTTTTATTTTTTCTGATTTTATTCTTCACAGAAATCCAAAATTTTTCCGGTAAAAGTTCTCCGTATTCAGGAACCGGATCATTTCCGTAGCCACCGAGCGGATTACAGCTTAAAATTCTTTTCAACGCTAAACAACCGCCTATAACAATACCATGTTTCATAATAGCTGTATATGCATAAACCGAACAGCTTGGAAAATAGCGACAGCACCGCGGCCTTGCAGGAGAAATAAATTTACGGTAAAATACAATCGGCAAAACAGCCGTTCTCCTGATATAATAACTCAGCTTTTTTTTATTTTCCATCTTTTTCATGTTTATTTCTTTATCATCTCAAGTTTTTTCATTGAATAATAAAGATCATTATATATATCATCTGTCTTTGCATTTACAGCTGCATTCCTCGCTACGATTATTATTATACAACCTTTTTTTAGCTGCATTGTAAGATCTACTTTTCTATATGCCTCCCGAATTATTCTCTTTGTACGGTTTCTTATAACTGCACCGCCCAATTTTTTCGACACGGTTATCCCTATCCTGTTAATTCTTTTTTTATCAGGCCGGGCGCATCTTATTTTTTCTGCCGAAAAATCCCTCATAACATACACAACAATATGTTTTGTTACCTGCTTTTTTCCTTTTGCATATGCCTTAGAATATAGATGATTTTCTTTTACCGATTTATATTTCATATTTACATAATCCGTCTAACTTAAATAAATCACATGTATTATATCAGTGTGTTATGTTTTTCAGCATAAATAAATGTAACATTTTTATAAATTTTACATTTATTTCATTTTTACTTTTCGACTGTTTCTTACAAAGAAAAAAATCAAACATAAAACCGAAGACTTATCCGCAGTACGGAAAACCTTCGGTTTTAATCTGTAAGGACCACAAAAAACAGTGTCTGCATAATTTTCATAATCAATATGACAATCTACTTCTGCCCTTAGCACGTCTTCTTTTAAGAACCTTTCTTCCATCAGCTGTTCTCATTCTTTTTCTGAAGCCATGCTCCTTTTTTCTTTGTCTCTTCTTTGGCTGGTATGTTCTAAGCACTTGCGGCACCTCCGTTCTATTTATGCTATTATATTTTCATATAAAAGTTATTTAACCTGGCCGCTTTTCTCGTTCTCAAATTATTAAATAAATAAAAAGACGGCATGTTTTATATTATAATCATAAAATTGCCTTTTTGTCAATAGCTTTTGTTAAATTCTTTACATTTGTTTTTTATCATACATTTTTCAAGTCACTTTTATTGGAATAAATTGTTCTGTTTTTTCATATACATCAATTATTATGTTTTTTGTTTATATGAATTTTTTACATTAATATATATTGTTTAAATACTTGAAAAAATATCTGAGTTATGATATAATATTATAAAGCTAAAGTTTTATCGCAACAAATTTCGTTTCGCCGCTATCTGCGTCAATTTTGCTAAACAAATACCCAAAACACTGAGGCTTTTCCAGAGACTTATTATAAATAAAGAGTTATAAAATTTTTAGGAAGGATAAAATTATGCAGTTTCTTTTGGATGTCTGGTCTGCCGTTCTTGCAGAAATGAAAAAAGATTATTCAGAAAATTTAATGGAATTGTGGTTTAACGAGCTCAAACTTGTACAGCTTACCGATGATACTGCAGTTATTGCTACCAAACAAAAATTCAAACGTGATTTTTTAGAATCTCGTTATTCTAAAATTATAGAAAGCTATCTTGAAAAAACTCTCGGTTTTTCTGTTAAATCTATCTTCATTTCCACTGAAGATAAGTCTCTACAAGAACAGCTTTCCGCCATGGATTTTTCAGGAGAACAAAAAAGTAATGACACTGCACAGTTAAAAACTCTCTCTGACTTTGATTGTAAAAACACTAATGACAACATAAACAATTCTTCCCGAAAAAAAGAAACTAAAACTTCCGACTTTCTTGAAACCGACTTTAAAGAAGGTATAAATAATCTATCTGATTTTTACACTTCTGATAATGTCCCACCGAATAATCATGATAATAAAAAAGCCGATTTTTCTGATTCCGATAATTATCGGTTTTCAAATAAATCTGATCCCGGTTATTCTTTCAGTAATTTTATAGTAGGTGACTCTAACAAATTTGCACATGCTGCTTGTCTTGCTGTTGCAAACAGCTTTTCAGAGACTGAAAAAAAACAGGAGAGCGCTTATTTTCAGAAACAATATAATCCCCTTTTTATACATGGCCCAAGCGGTCTCGGAAAAACTCATCTTCTTTATTCCGTTATGAATCACATCAATAAAATCAATCCGATTGCCAAGATCGTTTATGTAAAAGGAGAAGATTTTACAAACCAGCTTATTGATTCTATTAGTCACAATACAAACGAGCAATTCAGAAATAAATATAGAAAAGCAGATGTCCTACTTATAGATGACATTCAGTTTATAGCAGGAAAAGTTTCTACACAGGAAGAGTTTTTTCATACTTTTAATGCCCTTTATGAAAAAAACAAACAGATAATTCTTACATCAGACTGTCCTCCCCGTGATATAAAAACGCTTGAAGACCGCCTAAAAACAAGATTTGAATGGGGTCTCATTGCTGATATCCAGCCTCCCGGTTTTGAACTTCGAATTGCAATTATGAAAAGTAAAGCCGAAGCTCTCGGCATTGAGCTTCCGAGTGATGTTCTTGAATTCCTTGCAGAAAATTTAAAAAATAATGTTAGACAGCTTGAGGGAGCAGTTAAAAAATTAGGAGCAAGAAGTTTTCTTACCGGTGCAAAAATTACTGTTGATCTTGCTGTTTCCTGCGTTGCAGATTTACTGACCGGAAGTGAGCCTGTCAGTGTCACTGTAGACAGAATATTTGAAAAGGTATCAAAAAAATACGGAATTTCAATAGAAGATATAAAAAGCAGAAAACGCACAAAAGGCATTGCTTCAGCACGGCATATAACAATATACATAATACGTAAAATGACAGATCTTTCCCTCCCTGCAATAGGCCGTCTTCTTGGTCGGGACCATACAACAATTATGTCGTCAATTGAGACTATAGAAAACGAAATGGTACAGAACACTCTTTTTGAAATAGAGATTAACGAATTGATGAGAGAAATAAAAGAATAATAATATTATCTGTGGAGTAATGTGAATAATATTTTTTGTTTTTACACAGCACTGTGTAAAACTTATTTTCAGATTAATATTATTAACAGAATACTAAATAGTTACTCTACAGGAAAAATTTTTATTTATTGTTAAAATATTAGCCTGCCAGGCATTATTTTCTTTTTTCAACAATTTAAACATGCTCTACTCTTACTATTACTAATCATATCTCTTTTATCTATTTATCTCTTCTCTCTCTATCTTTAAACAGCTTGTATAATTAAACCGTTTAGTTTCTGTTTTTCAGTTTGTTTCTATCTGAGATAACTCTTGAGAGGCAGCTATATACTATAGCGTTTAATTCTAACTGCTTTTTAGAATGCAAAAAATTTTTCGGTTGTTACACTTATAAATTGGCCTTTTGCCATTAATTAATTCGTACTATGAAAGGATGAAATAATAAATTGAAAATCATATTTGAAAAAAATAAGCTTTTAGCAGCAGTTGCACCAATGCTTGGTGTTGTATCATCAAAAAATACAATTGCTGCAATTGAAGGAATAAAAATATCTACAAAAGGAAGCTTCTGCGAGCTTGCTGCCTTTGACAATGAAAAAGGGATAAAAAACATTGTGGAAGCAAAAGTTGAAGAGGAAGGTAGCTACATTATAAATGCCGGAAAACTGTATCAAATTATCCGCGTTCTTCCTGATGGAGAAGTAACAATAAAAGTAAACGACCGTAATATAACTGAGATAAGCAGCGGCATATCATGTTTTGAACTTCATTCACTTCCGGGCGACGATTTTCCGGTGTTGCCAGAACTGAGTGGTGAAAAAGGTTTTACAGTAGGGCAGGCAGAACTGCATGATATGATAAATAAGGTCATGTTTGCAGTTGCGATAAATGATCCAAAACCAATGCTTAACGGTGTTTATTTTAAGATTAACGGTTCTAAGATAACAGCTGTTTCATGTGATGGGCAAAGGCTTGCTCTACGGGAAAAAATATGCGATATTGATAATATTGTGGAATCGTCAGAGCTTCAAATGGAGTTTATTCTCCCTGGAAAATCTTTGAGCGAGCTTATAAAACTTCTATCTGACGATGAAGAAAAGAAAGTAAAGATAATCCTTGGAAGAAAGCATGTTATCTTTCTGATAGGTAATTTGATTTTCTTTACAAGGATGATAGACAGCAATTATATTGAGTATGAAAGATTTATTCCTAAGACAAACAGAATTTTTGTTAAAGCAGAAAGCGATTCCATTATCAGATGTCTTGAAAGAGCTTCTCTTGTAACAGAAGAAAAAACAATGGGACAGATGAAAAGTCATCTTAAATGCAGCTTTTCTGACAAAAAGCTTGCTTTTTCATCAGTATCAGTAAGCGGAAAATTTTATGATGAAATAGGGATTGAAAAAGAAGGAGACGATATAGAAATAGGATTTAACTGTAAATATTTTATGGAAGCAATGAGATGCGTTGATACTGATTATGTTAGACTTTCAATGTCTACCCCGCTTATGAGTATGCTGATAGAACCTGCGGAAGAAACGCCGGATGATACTTTTATTTATTTAGTTCTTCCGGTAAGAATGTAGAATCGGAATAGCAATATTTAATGATTTGTAAGAGTATAGAATACTTCAATTTCAGAAATATAGAGTCAGCTCATATAGAACCGTCACCTGGTGTAAATGTGTTTTTCGGAAATAACGCCGAGGGAAAGACAAATGCAGTAGAAGGAATATATCTTTTTTCCTGCGGCAGGAGTTTTCGGGCTCATGCTGACAGTGAAATGATAAGATTTGGCGAAAAAAAATGCTTTGTAAAACTTGTTTACAGCGATTTATCGGGGGAAAAAAAGCTTGATTTCAGTATGCTTGCAAATGGAAAACGTAGCTGCCGGAAAAATGGGATACAGCTCTCACGTTTATCTGAGTTCGTCGGAAATTTTCATGCAGTTCTTTTTTGTCCGGAGCATCTTTCAATAGTGAAGGAAGGACCGTCTGTCCGGAGATCATTTCTCGATATGGCAATTTCACAGTTGAGTCCGGTTTATCTCGGTACACTTCAAAGGTATAATTCAATTTTAAGACAGAGAAACAGTTTACTGAAACAGAGAATGTTTTCGGGAAAGGGAGTGGACAGAGAGTTTACAGATATGATCGAGATATGGTCAGATCAGCTTGCAGAAGAAGCAGAATATATTTCAAAAGCAAGATATGAGTATGTAAAGAAGCTTGAAGAAAAAACAAAAGCAGTTCTATCAGATATGACGCAAAAAAAGGACAGCATAGAAATCAGTTATTCAAAGCCTGTTGATAAATCAGTTTTTTTTGAAAAATTTACATCATCTTTAGATAGAGAGATAAAGGCCGGAGGAACTCTGTACGGGATTCATCGCGACGATATGACGATAAAGGTAAATGAGAAGGATGCGCGAAGTTTTTCGTCACAGGGACAGCAGCGTTCTGCAGCACTTGCAATGAAGCTTTCAGAAGGAGAAATTGTACGGGATGATATAGGTGAATATCCTGTATTTTTGCTTGATGATATATTAAGTGAGCTTGACGACAGTAGAAAAAGTTATATACTTAAAGGTCTTTCGGAAAGACAGGTAATTATAACTTCTTGCGGAAACGATATCGGCGGAGAGAAACGTTTTTATGTAAGCGGCGGAAGATATAGCTTGGCAGAGTAAATGAAATAAAGTGATAAGATATCGCGCGAAAGGCATGGAAATAAAAATGTATCTTCATGTTGGAACAGGAAAAATAGTGAGAAAAAAAGAAATAATCGGTATATTTGATCTTGACAGAACAACGCTTTCATCGATAACAAAAAGATTTTTGTCACAGTCGGAAAAAGAGGGAAAAGTTTGTTCAGTAAATAGTGATATACCGCGTTCTTTTGTATTAACAGAGAACGGGACAATATATATTTCCCGGGTTTCTTTACAAGCAATTGCCTCAAGAGCAGAAAAAGGGGAGAAATTGCTTCTTAAAAAGCATTTTAATTATTAATAGAAAATTGTATAACTTGAAAGGGTAGTTTAAATGTCAGAGAATCAGAATGAGCAAAATAATACTGTGTATGATGAAAATCAGATACAGATACTTGAGGGATTGGAAGCAGTAAGAAAAAGACCGGGAATGTATATAGGCTCTACATCTCAGAAAGGACTGCATCATCTGATATATGAGATTGTTGATAATTCGATAGACGAAGCTCTTGCCGGCTTCTGCGACAAAGTTACTATTGTTCTTCACGGTGACGGAAGCGTGTCTGTTCAGGATAACGGCAGAGGAATACCGTCGGCAATACATCATAAAGCAGGCATACCGACACCAGAGGTTGTATTTACAGTGCTTCATGCCGGAGGAAAATTTGGAGGAGAAGGATATAAAATATCCGGAGGACTTCACGGCGTCGGAGCGTCTGTCGTAAATGCTCTGTCGGAGTGGCTTTATTATGAAAATATAAACGGTGGAAAAATTTACAGGGAGAGATTTGAACGCGGTAAGGTAAAAGAGGCATTTAAGTGCATTGGTGACGCCGGTGAGCGAAAGGGACTTTATGTAAGATTTATGCCTGACTTTGAAATTTTTGAAAATCTCGATTATGATTATGACATTATTTTAAACAGAATGAGAGAGCAGGCATTCCTTAATGCAGGAGTAACAATAGTGTTAAGGGATGAAAGATGTAAAAAGCAGCGCGACGCCGGTATAGCTGAAGCGGCTGCCATGGCTTATAATGATGAAGAAGAGCCTGCTGAAGATATTTTAGAAGATAATGGAGAAGGAATAGATAACGACGAAGAAGAATGTAAAGTTCAAGAGGATGTACTATGTTATGAAGGAGGAATAAAGTCCTTTGTAGAGTATCTTAATGAGCATAAACATTCTGAGCCGGTACATTCGGATGTTGTATATATGTGCGAAAATAATGGATATACAACAGCGGAGGTAGCCCTTCAGTACAATACAAGCTATAATGAAACGATTCTCTCGTTTGCAAACAATGTAGTAACTCCGGATGGAGGAACACATGAGACAGGCTTTAAGTCGGCTCTGACAAAGGCAATAAATGATTATGCAAGGAAAACAGGAGTTCTTAAAGAATCTGATACTAAACTTACAGGAGAAGACGTAAGAGAGGGAATATGTGCTGTTATTTCTGTTAAATTGACAGAGGCGCAGTTTGAGGGTCAGACAAAAGGAAAGCTCGGAAATTCTGAAATTCGGACATTTGTAGATAATTTGGTAAGCCGAAAGCTTGAGGAGTATTTTGAGGAAAATCCTAATTCGGGGCACGCTATTCTGGATAAAGCATTGCAGGCCTGCAGAGCGAGAGAGGCTGCAAAAAAGGCAAGGGATCTTACAAGAAGAAAAAATGTGCTTGAAGGAACAACTTTGCCCGGAAAGCTTGCAGATTGTCAGGAAAAGAGAGTTGATGTAACAGAACTTTATCTCGTCGAGGGAGATTCTGCGGGAGGTTCGGCAAAAGGTGGAAGAGACAGTAAATATCAGGCGATTCTTCCTCTTCGCGGAAAGGTACTGAATGTTGAAAAAAGCCGTCTCGACAAGATATATGCGAATACTTCTATTATACCGATTATACAGGCTCTTGGATGCGGAATAGGCGAGGAATTCGACATTGAAAAGCTCCGTTACGGAAAGATAATAATTATGGCCGATGCCGATGTAGACGGTTCCCATATCAGAATACTTCTACTTACATTCTTTTTCAGACATATGAAGAAACTTATTGAAGAAGGACACATTTATCTTGCACAGCCGCCTCTTTACCGTGTATTTAAGGGAAAAACAACAAAATATGCATTTTCTGATGAGGAAAGAGATCAGTATATCAGAGAGCTTGCAGGGGAAAGAAAAGAAAAAGTAGAAGCTGAAAGATATAAAGGTCTTGGTGAAATGGATCCTGAACAGCTCTGGGAAACTACGATGAATCCTGAAACAAGAACTCTTCTTAAGGTAACAATAGACGACGCGATTGAATGTGACAGAATTTTTTCAACTCTGATGGGAGAAAAAGTTGAACCAAGGCGAGATTTTATAGAACAAAATGCGCAGTACGCAACAGCGCTGGATATTTAAAGGAAAAAGAAATAGGCGTGAATATGATATAGTTTTCCACAGGATGTTAAAACATTTGTGTAAAACTATATCACAAAGGAATGGAAGAATAGATGGAAGAAAATTTGGATTTAGAGTTTAAAAATCAGAAAATATTAGATGTACATATGGAAAAAGAGGTAAAGACTTCTTTTATTCAGTACGCTATGAGCGTTATTGTATCAAGAGCTCTGCCGGATGTGAGGGACGGGTTAAAACCTGTACACAGACGTATAATTTATGCAATGTATGAGGACAAGATTACTCATGACAAAGCGTTTTATAAATCTGCTACAACTGTCGGTAATGTTCTCGGCCGCTATCATCCGCACGGTGATACAGCGGTTTATGAGTCCATGGTACGTCTCGCGCAGCCCTTTTCGTTAAGATATCCGCTGATAGAGGGACACGGAAATTTCGGTAATATAGACGGAGATAAAGCGGCGGCTTACCGTTATACAGAAGCAAGGCTTGCACGTCTTGCCGATGAGATGACCCGAGATATAGAAAAGGATGTTGTTGATTTTTGCAATAACTTTGATAATAAAAGAAAAGAACCGACTGTACTGCCATCGAGAATACCAAATCTTCTTGTAAACGGATCGATGGGAATAGCGGTTGGAATGGCTACAAATATTCCTCCTCATAATCTTGGCGAAGTAATCGACGGAACAATATTTCTCATGGAGAATCCGGAAGCGACTGTTTCGGAGCTTATGAACTATATTAAGGGACCGGATTTTCCGACGGGAGCAATTATTTGCGGTACAGCAGGAATCTATGAGGCTTATCAGACTGGACGGGGAAAGGTTACCGTAAGGGCGCGAGCGGAAATTGATGATGAAAAAAGAAGAATAATTGTAACTGAAATTCCGTATGGAGTAAATAAGAGCAACCTTGTAGAAAGTATTGCAGATTGTGTAAAAGACAAAAAAATAGAAGGTATTAGCGCGATTCGTGATGAAAGCGGACGGGCGGGCTTGCGAATTGTAATAGAATACAAAAGGGACGCAAACGGACAGGTAATTCTCAATAAGCTTTATAAGTATACACAGCTTCAGGATACTTGTGCAATAAATATGCTTGCAATTGCAGACAGTGTACCGAAATTACTTGGACTAAAGGAAATATTGAATTATTACATTTCACATCAGGAAAATGTAATAACGAGGAGATTTAACTTTGAACTTGACAAGGCTTTGAAAGAGCTTCATCTTAATGAAGGATATAAAATTGCCGCAGACAATATTGATGAAGTTATAAAAATTATTCGCGGAAGTGAGTCAATTCAGAACTCAAAGGAAAATCTTATTGAAAGATTCGGTCTTTCGGATGCACAGGCGCAGGCGATTGTTGAGATGACGCTCGGACGTTTGTCAGGGCTGGAGAGGCAGAAGGTTTTAGATAAAATTGCAAAATTAAGTGAGCAGGTAGCTGAGATCAGGGGAGTCCTGTCAAGTGAAAACGGAATAAAAAATGTAATAAAGGAAGAGCTTCTTCAAATAAAGCAAAAATTCGGAGATTCAAGAAGAACAGAACTTGCTCCTGCTGAAAATGAAATTATTATGGAGGATCTGATTGAACGTCATACGTGTATTATAACTATGACAAACAGCGGATATATTAAGCGGCAGCCGGCCGACGTTTATTCTGCGCAGCACAGAGGTGGAAAAGGAATAATTGGGATGACAGCAAAGGAGGAGGACTTTGTAGAACAGGTCAGCGCTGTAAAATCTCATTCTTATCTGCTCATGTTTACAAATAAAGGACGGGTAAACGTTAGAAAGGCGTATACCATTCCGGAATCAGGCAGAACGACAAAGGGAACAAATATTGTAAATATTATAGAGCTTGAAGAAAATGAAAAAGTAACTGCGCTTGTTTCATCTGAAGATTTTTCAAAAGATAAATATCTTACAATGATAACAAAACGCGGCGTAATAAAAAGGACAAGACTATCCGAATTTGAAATGAGAAGAAAAGGCGGTAAAATTGCTATTTCTCTTGATGACAATGACGATCTCATATATGTCGGTTTGACTGACGAGGAAAGCAGACTTGTTCTTGCAACAAAGAATGGATTTGCTGTTAAATTCCGGCTTGGAGATATAAGAGAGCTCGGTCGTACAGCCCGCGGGGTAAGAGCGATTAGGCTTGCGGAGGACGATGAAGTAGTCGGTGCGGCAATTGAGGAAGATAATAAATATCTTCTTACAATAACCGAAAACGGTTATGGAAAAAGAACAGAATTTGGAGAATATAATCTTCATAAACGCGGCGGAAAGGGCGTACATTGTCATAATACTGCCAGAACCGGCAGAATTGCCGGTATAGCAGCTGTAACGGAGGATGAAGATGTTATGATTATAACTAACTTAGGAACGATTATACGCGTACCTGTTACTGATATACCTGTATATGGAAGATCTGCAGGAGGAGTTATAATCATGAGGCAGTCTGAGGAAAGTAAAATTGTCAATTTTACATGTTTAGCTGAAAGTGAAGAAAAGCAATACATGGAAAAGAGTGAATCAGAAAATGAATATTCTGATATTGATACAGAGGAAAATGAAACATATGTAGACACGGAGGACAGTGATATCTGATGCAAAGTGCAGATGAGAAGAAAAAAATAAAATTAAGAGAATTTTTTTCTGTAATTATAGCTGTAGTCTGCTGCGCGGGTATTTTTCCTGTTGTTTTTTCATCATGTGCAAGTAAGATGACGGATGAGGAAGCACAGAAAATTCTTATGGAGCTTGTGCCAAAATCCGAAGAATTGAACAAAATATTTTGGGGAGAAGGACTTCCGGTTGAAGATGAGACAAACGGAGCATTAAATTCGGTGACATCAGCACAATACCGTGCGGTTTCTCAAGACTGTGAATATAAAAGTATTGACGATATAAAGAAAGCGGCTGAAAGTGTTTATTCTTCAGATTATTTAAGTCAGGTTTATGCAGCAGCGTTTGGAGAATATGAAATTCAGACCGGAAAAAAAGGAGAGGAAGAAACCGGAGAGGTAAATGCTGAGGAGCTTGGTCTTAATACATTAAATGCAAGGTATATAGAGGAAAAGGGAGTACTCTATAAAGATATAACCTACAGCGAATATACATTGACAACAGAGATTGACGAGACAAGTGCAAAGGTCGTAAAAAGCGGTTTGGGGCTTATTATTTGCCGGGTAGACTGTACGGTAGCCGGAGAAAAGAAGACAATGGAGATTGCATTGCGGAATGAAAATGATATATGGCTTATCGACAGTCCGACATATTAAAGTTTTCTGAGGAAATGGAAGGCTGAAAGAAGTATTTTATAACATAGAACAAATATTTGTACCGTGACTACTATAAAACAGCTGCATCAGTGCGGCTGTAGACGGATAGAAACTTTGAATATGTACAAAAAGTTCGGTCGCATGATGAAAGGAAAAATGAAAAATGGCACAGTCTAAGATAAAAAAAGTGTCTGCAACAACGCAGTTTGAAGATGAAGAACAAAAGAAAAAAGCGCTGGATACAGCAATTGGACAGATAACAAAGCAATTCGGGCAAGGATCAATTATTAAATTGGGTGAAAATCCTGCTATAAATGTCAGTGCTATTTCTACCGGGTCTCTCACGCTTGATCTTGCACTTGGAATCGGCGGTGTACCGCGCGGAAGGATTATAGAAATTTTCGGGCCGGAATCTTCAGGAAAAACGACATTGGCGCTTCATATTGTAGCAGAGGCACAGAAAATCGGCGGAACGGCCGCTTTTATTGATGCAGAACACGCGCTTGATCCAGTGTATGCAAAAAAACTTGGTGTTAAAATTGGAGATCTTCTTGTGTCGCAGCCGGACAGCGGAGAGCAGGCTCTTGAGATCACGGAGGCTTTGGTTCGGTCCGGAGCAGTTGATATCGTAGTGGTGGATTCCGTAGCGGCGCTTGTTCCGCAGCAGGAAATAGACGGAGAAATGGGAACGGCGCACGTCGGTCTTCAGGCAAGACTTATGTCGCAGGCGCTTCGTAAGCTTTCCGGCGCGATATCGAAATCAAATGCTATCGTAATATTTATTAATCAGCTGCGTGAAAAAGTCGGCGTTATTTATGGAAATCCTGAGACAACACCGGGAGGACGGGCGCTGAAATTCTATGCTTCTGTAAGAATCGATATCAGACGCTCGGAGGCGCTGAAAAACGGAAGCGAACAATACGGTTCTCGCGTTAAGTGCAAGGTAGTAAAAAACAAGGTGGCGCCGCCGTTTAAGGTCGCAGAATTTGACCTTCTGTACGGAAAGGGAATTTCGAAATCCGGAGAATTAATAGATATTGGAGTTGAACTCGATATCGTAGAAAAAAGCGGTTCATGGTTTTCCTTTGACGGTGTTCGTCTTGGACAGGGAAAGGATAATGCACGCAAATTTATAGAGGAAAATCCTGAATATTTAGAAAAAATTGAGCAAAGAATAAAACAGCAGGGAGATAAGCTTGATCTGACAATGACAAGTTCGGATTTGGAGGGGGTTTCTTCTGATGATGAAACCGAGTCTTACAATATCGATATTCCGATTGCAGATGAAGAATGACGCAAAAAATTAAGATAAATTTCATGCTGAATACGGAAAATGGTGAATAACTTGAGTTTTGAAAAAGATGATAGCAACCAAAAGAAAAGCGGCGCAGAAGCCTGCCGTTCTGACAGCGACGACTACACTGATTCAGAAAAGGCCTGTATTAACAGTGCGTTGAACATACTTGTTTATGCGAACAATACTGAAAAAAAACTCCGTGAAAAGCTGTACCGTAAGGGATATGAAAGTGCGGCGATTGATACAGCGATAGATTATGTCAAGGGAAAGGGCTATATTGATGAGAATGCCCAGATTCTTGATGCGGCAGAATTGCTCGCAACGGCAAAGCTTTACGGAAAAAAAAGAATTTCTGTCGAGCTTTATAAAAAGGGGTTTAAGCGCGATGCGATTGCGTCGATAGATTACACAGAGCTTGGAATTGATTTTATAGCCGGGTGTGCAGCGTTGATTTGCCGGACCTACAGGCTCAGAAATGACGAAGATAAACGAAGCTTTGTGCCTGATGACAGGCAGATTGGATCGCTTATACGGTACGGTTATTCTGTCGGAGAGATTAAGGAAGCAGTCAGACTTTTGCATGATAGCTGAAACATAAAAAGGGAGAAAGAAGCTCTTTCATTGTGGCCGGAAAAAGCTGAAATAGATTCTTTTAGATGAAAAATTTGTGCCTTGCCGGGCTTTCAGACCGGCATTTCACGGCAAATGAACCCGGCAAAAACGCTAAGTATGGACAAAAGATATGGTCATAAGAATGGAAATATAATTAATATGAGAAAAACAAGGATAGGATTTGTTTCACTCGGCTGTCCAAAAAATCAAATAGATACAGAGGTAATGCTTCACGAACTGATACAGGAAGGTTACGAAATCGTTGCGGAGGATATTAAGGCCGATATTATAATTATAAATACTTGCGCATTTATTACAAGTGCAAAAAAAGAGGCGATTGATAATATTCTTGATATAGCGTGGCTGAAGAAAAAAAGGCTTCGCGGGATAATTGTAACCGGGTGCCTTGCAGAGCGGTACCGTGAACAGCTTTTAACTGAAATGCCGGAAATAGACGCTGTTCTTGGAACAGGAAGTATACATGATATCGTCCGCGCGGTACGTCATGTTGATGAGAAAACAAAAAACAGTAAGCACAGTTCAGGCGGAATCGTTGACGGAGAAGCTGATTCAAAGGCGGAAAATGAAAAGTACCGTTTGGCGTCCGAGGGAAAAGAAGTTAAATCAGAAGAAGAAATGTTGTGTGTTAATACATCAGAGCAGGATAAGTTTTCATCTTTTATTGATAAAAATAAGCTATCTCTTGGCGGGGACAGAGCTGTAACGACACCTGAATACTTTGCATATATGAAAATTGCAGAGGGCTGTGATAATTGCTGTACATATTGTATAATACCGAAGCTGCGGGGAAATTTTCGAAGCAGGCCGATTGAGGAGCTTATATCAGAGGCAAAAACGCTTGAAGGGCTTGGCGTTAAAGAGCTTGTACTTGTAGCCCAGGATACCTCGCGCTACGGAGAGGATTTGTACGGAGAATATAGTCTTGCAAAGCTTATTCGCGCTATTACAGAAAATACGAAGATACCGTGGATCAGAATACTATACTGTTATCCCGACAAAATTACAGATGAACTTATTGAGGAATTCAAAAATAATAGCCGGCTGGTAAATTATATTGATATACCGATTCAGCATATATCCGATTCAGTTCTCAGACGTATGAACCGTCACGGTGGAAGTGCGGTGATACGGAATGCGGTTGACAGACTGAGAAAAAATGTGCCTGGAATTGTAATCAGGACAACGGCAATTGTTGGTTTTCCTGGAGAGACCGAAGAGGAGTTTTCAGAACTCTGTGAATATATAAAGGAGGCGCATTTTGAACGTTTCGGCGCGTTTACATATTCAAGAGAAGAGGACACTCCGGCATATGATTTTGAAAATCAGATAGATGAACAGATAAAGCAAGATCGCTATGATATTATTATGAAGCAGCAGATGGAGATTTCAGACCGGCAGAACAGAAAAAAGCTTGGGAAAACTTTACAGGTTATATGCGAGGGATATGATCCGGTATCTGAAACATATTTTGGGCGCAGCTATGCTGATGCACCTGAAATTGACGGAAAAATTTATTTTTCTTCTGAAAGAAAACTTTCGGAAGGAGAATTTGTAAGTGTAAAAATAAATGATATTCTTGATTATGATCTGATCGGAAAGGTTGTGGAAAAATGAAGCTGAATCTTCCGACAAAGCTTACAGTTTTGCGATTGATACTTATACCGTTTTGTATGATTTCAATTATCTATTCAATATTTCCCGGAGATATTATTTGGCGGATAGTGGCAGTTCTGTTATTTGTAATAACATCATTTACTGATATGCTGGACGGAAAAATTGCGAGAAAATATAATCTTGTAACAGATCTGGGAAAGTTTCTTGATCCGCTTGCTGATAAAATGCTGGTGATAGGAGTACTTATAGCTATTACTGTCAGATATGCAGAGTTTAATTTGCAATTTTGCCGTATTCTTGGATGGGCATTATTTGTTATAATTTTGCGTGAGATGTCTGTGACTTTGCTGAGGATGATTGCGGCAAATAAGGAGGGCATAGTAATTTCTGCGGCCTGGTTGGGAAAAGTAAAAACAACGGTTCAGATGACTGCAATTGTCATAATTCTTCTGGAACCTTTACTTCCAGCTACAAATATGGTTATGTCATATATAATGGTAACAGCAATGCTTGTATTGACACTCTGGTCGGGAATTAATTATTTTAAAGCTTATATTCCTGTTCTTAAATCAGAAAAATAAATCTATATTTATTGTATAGATTTATAAATGAAAAAAAGAAGATATCCATCGCCTATCAAGACGTTCGCCTGAAAAGGCGTTCGCCTCTATAGGTAGGGACATCTTCTTTTATTTTATAGCAGACTTTTTAGAAACCAAGCTTTAAGAGCCATTTTTTTAGCAGAACAGACCACTGAGCGGTTTCGGGAATAGACTCAGAAAGACCGAGACCATGATCTCCTTCAGGAAAAATGTGCATCTCAAACGGAATCTTTTTTTTGCTCAGAGAAAAGGCCATATTAAGAGAATTTTCAACAGGGACACAGCTGTCTCCGGCAGTATGCCACATAAAAACAGGAGGAGTGTCATCACGCACGCTGTTTTCACCCGAAAGCTGCTTTGCTAAATTCTGATCATAATTTTGTCCGAGCAGAGAGTCACGGCTTCCCTCATTGACATAGCTGACCATTGAAATTACCGCGTAACATAGTATGCCGGCGTCCGGACGACTGCTTACTTTGTCAATATCGTCACCGTCATCTATGCCGTAATCAAAATTCTCAATCCCCATTGTACACAGATGGCCACCGGCGGAAAATCCGAGAATACCGATTTTATTTTTGTCAATTCCAAATTTATCAGCATGATAACGTACATATCTTACAGCCCGGTTGATGTCATATAACTGAACCGGATATTTATAAGGAGCTACCCGATAGTTCAAAACAAATGAATGTATTCCTGCTGTATTCAGCATTTGTGAAATTGGCTCTCCTTCGTGAAAAGCGCGTCCCATGTAACCGCCTCCGGGAGCGACGATTATGCAGCCTCTTTTCTTTCCGTTGGAATTGGCCGCAAAGTAAGGTGTTAGCGACGGAACCGGCTGATTATAGTCTTTGTTAAAGCCGGGTGTATTCTCTTCCCATAGTAAATATTCCATATGTAACTCCGATCTTTTTATAACACAAAATAAGGTTTTATTTATACAGATTTAAAAAGGCTGAGACAGGATAAAAAGTATAAAGTATGTTATTATGCTTATACTTTAATTATATCATGCGCGGAAAGAAAAGTAAATAATTTTTATAAAAGAGATTTTGAAAGTTAGGGTAAAAAATCCTGCGAAAATACAGAAAAAACTCAGTTTTTTTATTGCATAAGAAGTAAAACCATGGTATAATAACCTTAAAGCGTTAGCTTTAAGGTGCAAGTTTCGCTTCGCTGACAAAGTCAGCGATTTTTCAAAGCAAAACCCCGAAACGTTGCGGTTCGGCAGGTGACTTATGGTATAATAAAAAGATATTACAAATCAGAAAGAAATCGAAACCGTCAATATTGTGAGGCTTTACAATATAATAATAAAGTGATATTAAAAACACTGCTTTCGCGAGTATTTATTTTATGAAGGTCTTGCAGGATAATAAACACAGAAATTGCAGTTTGAGAAATTATAACTTAGGCAAGATGTTCCCGCCATTAAGGCGGCAGCCTTAATGGCGGCGGGAAACATTTCACCATTCAGTGTGAGATACCATCTCCCACTGAATGACAAGTTGGCTTTGCCAACCCTTGCCACGCCATTTGACGGGGCAAGTCCCTTATTGAACCGAATGGGAGGATGAAAGAGATATATGGAAAGAATTACAATAAAAGAACTGTACAAAACACCGGAAAAGTTTGAAGGTATGAATATAACCGTTGCCGGATGGTGCCGGTCGCTGCGCGCAAGTAATGCAATTGGTTTTGTTTCGTTGAATGACGGCAGCTGTTTTGATTGCTTGCAGGTTGTGATTGAGGCTGATAAAATTGCGAACTATGATGAAATTTCGGGTCAGAATATAGGCGCGTCATTTATAGCAAAAGGTGAATTTGTTCTGACGCCGATGGCTAAACAACCGTTTGAGCTAAAAGCGACGGAAATGACGGTGGAAGGTACTTCTACACCTGATTACCCTTTGCAGAACAAACGTCATTCAATGGAGTTTCTTCGTACAATTGCGCATCTTCGTCCGAGATCGAATACCTTCAATGCAGTTTTTCGGGTTCGCTCCGAGGCTGCATTTGCAATTCATAGCTTTTTCCATGAACGCGGTTTTGTATATGTGCATACGCCTATAATAACGGCAAGCGACTGTGAAGGCGCTGGGGAGATGTTCCGAATTACAACTCTCGATTTAGATAATCCTCCGAGGCTTGAAAACGGTGAGGTAGATTACAGCAAGGATTTTTTCGGGAGATCGGCAAATCTGACCGTTTCCGGACAGCTTAGTGCAGAAACATATGCAATGGCATATGCGAATGTCTATACTTTCGGACCTACATTTCGTGCGGAAAATTCAAATACACCGCGTCATGCGGCAGAATTTTGGATGATGGAGCCCGAAATTGCATTTGCAGATTTAAATGATGATATGGCGCTTGCCGAGGATATGTTAAAATATATCATAAGCTATCTTCTTGAGCATTGTGCGTCGGAGCTTAAATTTTTTAATACAAGAATAGATAAAACCCTGTTTGACAGATTTAACAATATTTTAAACAGCGATTTTGGCCGCGTAACTTATACTGACGCTGTTGACATTCTGAAAAAAAGCGGTGAAAAATTTGAGTATCCTGTTGAATGGGGGATGGATCTGCAGACAGAGCACGAGCGTTATCTTACCGAAAAGGTTTTTGGGCGTCCTGTTTTTGTTACAGACTGGCCGCGGGAGATCAAAGCCTTTTATATGCGTCTTAACGACGATGAAAAAACAGTTGCGGCGATGGATTTACTTGTTCCGGGAGTGGGTGAGCTTATAGGCGGTTCTCAGAGAGAAGAACGGCTTGACTATTTGCTTGACGCCTTTAAACGATTTGGATTGAAAGAGTCAGATTATTGGTGGTATCTTGAACTGCGCAAATACGGAGGAACCAGACACGCCGGCTTTGGATTGGGCTTTGAACGCCTTATTATGTATGTAACCGGTATTTCAAATATCCGGGATGTCGAGTCTTATCCGAGAACAGCCGGAAACGCGGAATTTTAAATAATTATAGTTTTTTGCAGGGTTATTATCTGCTGCAATTTGAATCATGACATAAATTAAACAGTTGGACGGAAAGGGAATGAACAGAGAGATGTTATATAAAGAAATGACGGAAGCTCAGAGAGCGGATGAATATGAATTACTTCGGGCAAAGCTTGATGATTATAAAAGAATGAAGCTCAAACTTGATATGTCACGTGGAAAACCGAGTGCTGAGCAGCTTGAATTGTCACAGGGAATGCTGGGGGTTATCAACAGTCCGGAGGACTGTTTTACCGAAGGAGGATTTGACTGCAGAAATTACGGCGTTCTTGACGGAATTCCGGAGGCAAAACAGATTTTCTCAGAAATTTTGGATGTACCTTCAAAAAATATTTTAGTTGCAGGAAATTCTTCTCTTAATATTATGTACGATGAAATTGCACGACTTATGCTTTATGGTGCCGCAGGTGTAGAAAAGCCATGGGCTAAACAGGAGGGAATTAAATTTCTTTGTCCTGTTCCCGGATATGACAGACATTTTGGGATATGTGAGTCTCTTGGGATTGAAATGATCAATGTGGATATGACACCGGACGGACCTGACATGAATCGGGTGGAAAAGCTTGTTCAGGACCCATCTGTAAAGGGTATATGGTGTGTTCCAAAATATTCAAATCCAGAGGGAATTACATATTCCGATGAAACAGTCCGGCGATTTGCATCTTTAAAACCGGCCGCTCCGGATTTCCGTATTTTTTGGGATAACGCGTATATTGTTCATTCATTCAGCGAAAGCGATACTCGTCTTCTGAATATTTTTGATGAAGTAAAGAAGTATGGAAACGAGGATATCGTACTTATATTTATGTCTACATCAAAAATCAGTTTTCCCGGCTCGGGCGTTGCAGTAATGGCAGCCTCGGATGCGAATATTGCACACACGAAAAGTAAAATGGCCATTCAAACGATAGGTTATGATAAGCTTAATATGATGAGGCATGTAAAATTTTTTGGTTCTGTTGACGGACTTATGAACCATATGAAGAAACATGCAGATATTATAAAACCAAAATTCGAAGCAGTCCTTTCGACCTTCGAGCGTATGCTTGCTCCGTATGGAGTGGCAAGCTGGACAAAGCCGACAGGCGGATACTTCTTGAGCCTTAATGTCCAGCAGGGATGTGCAAAAAGAGTCTATGAGCTGGCAAAAGAGGCAGGAGTAACTCTTACGGAGGCAGGAGCGACCTTTCCTTACAAACATGACCCTAAAGACTGTAATCTGCGTATTGCTCCGACATATCCCACTGTCGAGGAAATGGAAACGGCATCAGCAGTTCTTTGTCTGTGCGTAAGAGCGGCAGCTCTTGAAAAAATGAATACAAAATAAAACCGGCTGAGACTTTGAGTATATACGAAAGGCAAGGTCATAATTATGGGAAATATGCACGAATACATTCTGTCGCTTTGTCAGTCGGCAAAACAGGCTTCAAATTCAATATCGGCGGCAGACGGAAAGCAGAAAAATGAAGCGCTTTTGGCTATAGCAGATATGCTTATTAAAAATAAGAATTTGATTATATCGGCTAACAAGCTTGATACAGATGCGGCGGAATCAAACGGTATAACAAAAGCGATGATAGACAGACTTATGATAAATTCCGACCGGATAGACGGAATAGCATCTTCACTGAATGAGTTATGCGGACTGACAGACCCTGTTGGCTCCGGGGAACGGTGGAATCGTCCTAATGGACTTGAAATATCAAGGGTACGTGTGCCGCTTGGTGTTATTGCGATAATTTATGAGTCAAGACCGAATGTGACGGTCGATGCGGCTGCTCTTTGCCTTAAAACAGGTAATGCAGTTATTTTGCGCGGAGGAAAAGAAGCGATAAACACGAACCGCGTTCTTGTCAGGCTTATGAGAGAGGCAGTATCTTCTGTCGGTTTAATAGAGGATATAATTCAGCTTGTTGACGATACCTCCCGCGAGGGTACGGCAGAACTGCTTGGAATGAGGGGATATATTGATGCGCTTATTCCGCGCGGGGGGCGCGGACTTATCCGCGCAGTTGTGGATAATGCAAGAGTTCCGGTTATTGAAACCGGAGCCGGCAACTGCCATATGTATATTGATTCGAGCGCCGATATTGAGATGGCGGTAAATGTATCGGTTAATGCAAAAACTTCTCGTCCGTCTGTCTGCAATGCTATTGAAACTTTGCTTGTAAACCGGGAAATCGCAGAAAGCTTTCTGCCCAGATTTGCAGAGGCGGTCAAACCTTTTAATCTTGATATACGCGGAGATGAGGAGGTTTGCAGGATTATAAAATGCAACTCTGAGGCGACAGAAGAAGATTATGCAACAGAATTTGACGACTATATAATTGCAGTTCATATTGTAGGATCGACTGACGAAGCGATAGAGCATATTGAAAAGTACTCTACAGGACACAGCGAAGCCATTATAACGAGGTCGCTCAAAGACGCGGAGCTTTTTAAGCGTAGAGTTAATTCAGCGGCAGTCTATGTGAATGCGTCAACCAGATTTACAGACGGAGGAGAATTCGGTTTCGGCGCGGAGATTGGAATTTCTACGCAAAAACTTCACGCAAGGGGTCCAATGGGACTGCCGGAACTGACGACCGTCAAATATATTATTGACGGAGACGGACAGATCAGATAGAAAATAATGAATTTGTGAAATTTCATTCATCATAATAAAACAGGCTGATTTTCTTGGAAATTTTGAAATCAGCCTGTTTTATTATGTTTAAATACTGCAGTTCAATTTGTCTCGTATTTGATTTCGAACCAGAATGTGGAGCCGTTTCCCAAAGATGAAGAGACGCCGTACGATCCACCGAGTAAGTCCATAGTGCTGCGGACAATGGAAAGTCCGAGGCCAGTCCCTACGGCAGCCCTTTTGTGAACTTTATCAACCTTGTAATAACGATCCCAGATAAGGTGCAGCTTCTCCGGAGCAATTCCGTCTCCTGTATCTGTAACAGAAATCCGAACGAGTTTATCATCTTCCTTAATTGTCTGCGATACGTAAATACGTTTATCGGAGCCGGTATAGGTAAGGGCATTATTTATTAGATTGTAAAAAACCTGCATAAGTAATGTTTTATCTGTATTGACGGTTATATCATTTTGCGGTTCGAAAGTGATTATATATCCCTTCTGTTCCATAAGCTTGTTATATCTCAGCAGAGCTGTTTTTATTGCTTCCGTAAGACTGAAGCATGATGGAGTTACTGTACGAACTCCTGCTTCAAGCTTCGATATATCAAGAACGTCATTTACAAGCGACGTAAGCCTGTTGGATTCATCAATTATTATCTGCAGATTTTCCGGAGAGTTTTCGTCGGGAATATCCCGCATAATTTCTGCGTATCCCGAAATCATTGTAAGGGGAGTACGAAGGTCATGAGAGATATTTGCAATGAGTTCCCGGCGCAGGGCATCTACTTTTGAAAGTTCATGCTCTGCATAATCAAGTGCACGCGCGAGTTCACCGATTTCACGATAACCGGAGGCAGTAAAATTAACATTATAGTTGCCGGTTGCGAGCTGTTTGGCTCCGCTGCTCAATTTTACAATCGGTTTGGCAATTTTTCTTGAAATAAGCAGTGACATTATAAGGGCAAGAAGCACGAGTACTACCGATATTACAGAAAGCAGCCGATTAAGCGTGCTGACCGTTGCATTTACTGGTGATATTACCGAGTTCAGTAGCAGCAGAATAGTGTTTCCGTCAGAGTCAGCTGTAATTTCTGAGTATATTATGCTTTCGTTGTCAGCAGGGAGCAATTCATAAAGAGGACTTTCGCTGCTGATATAGCTTTTTCTTTCGCTGCTGTACCTAAAATGCTGGATACTTGAACCGCCGTTGTTTTTTGCATAATCGTAGAAAACAAATATACTGTTTTTTTCCGCATTGTGTATAAGGCAGCTTCGAAGTGCTTCGACCGAAAAAATTTCAACCGCTTCTTTATCGTTTGTCATCCGAAGGATTAAAAGACATATATCATTCTTGCGACCGACGGTTTCCGCGAGCGTGTCAAAATCTGAATTATCAATTGAATTTTTTAGAAGAGATGCTGTTCGTGTAATCTCATTTGTCTTTATGTTTTTATATATTGCGTCAAGAAACACAACCTGACAAAGCCAGAGAATTATCAGAACAATTGCAGTGAAAAGAGAAAACCATAAAAAAATATGCCATTTAATTTTTACACCTTTATGAAAATGTTCTTTTCCAGAAATACCGGACTCATTTTCCTTAGAAGCTAAAGCAGCATCATTAAGATTTTCTCTTTTACTGCAAGCTTTCTTCTTTTTTATAAATTTAATTATCCGTTTCAAAGCGGTATCCGACTCCCCGTAAAGTGACAATGAATTTAGCGTATTTTCCGAGCGAACGGCGAAGCAGTTTAACATGTGTGTCAAGAGTGCGGTCATCGCCGTAGAAGTCGTAGCCCCAAACATTTGTGATCAATTTTTCTCTGGATAAAGCAATATTTTTGTTTTTTATAAAATAAAAGAGAAGCTCATATTCTTTTGGAGACATCTGTATTCTTTTATCGTCTATGTAAACGATACGCGCGGTAAAATCTACAGTAAGTCCTTCCGCAGTGAAAATATCCTTTTGTTGATTTGAATCCTCTTTTTCCGGGGGAGACGATGATCTTCGAAGAATGGCATTTATTCTAAGCATTAGCTCTTTTGGAGAAAACGGTTTTACTACATAGTCGTCGACTCCCAGCTCAAAACCATTGATTTTATCATATTCCTCACCGCGTGCAGAGAGCATTATTATAGGAGTGTCTGCAGTTTTGCGAATTTCTCTGCATGCGGAAAATCCGTCTAATTCTGGCATCATTATGTCCATTATTATTAAATCATAGCTGTTTTTTCTGCAGAGCATGACGGCTTCCATTCCATCGCTTGCCTCTGTTACCTTATGACCTTCAAATTCTGCATATTTTCGTATTAAGTTTCGAATCATTTCTTCATCGTCTGCAATGAGAAGGTTATACATGAGCAGGAAACTCCTTTAATATAAAAATTCTTGTTACGCAGATATAGATTTTTTAATCCCATTAAATTTTAATCCGTTAATTTTTGACAATGTTAACGATATTAAGGAACGGATTGCTCCGTTCCTTAAGTATAATAATTGCTTTAAGTTTATTTATTTGCTGCAGCTTCGATTAGTGTAATTGTAACATCCAGCATATTGCTTCTTCCTGTTTGTGAATCGCTGATTCTGGAAACTGTAACAGTCGCTGTGTCTCCGATTTTGTATTCGGAGAGAAGTGATTTTAAATCAGCCTGGCTGGATACAGTAATTCCATCTATCGCTACGATACGGTCACCGAACTGTAAGTCGCCTGTTTGCCCGTCGGTATATTTTAAGAAATATACTCCGTAATTGTTTACATAGTTGAGAAGCCCTTTATAGTCGGAGTTTTTAAGACCGTAAAGTGCTGTATCATCCGAAACGTCATAGACATATATTCCGAATGCCGGTCTTCCCGATACATATCCGTTTGACCGAAGCTGTTCAACAACTTCCATAGCATCGTTTATCGGAATTGCAAAGCCAAGGCCTTCAATTGCTGTTCCCGATTCTTTTGCATTTACAATTCCTATCAGATTACCATTACTGTCAAAAAGAGCTCCGCCGGAATTACCCGGATTTATGGCAGCATTTGTCTGAAGAAGCTTATATGTCGTACCGTCGATTGTTACTTCGCGCTCAAGCGCACTAATAATACCGCTTGTAGTTGTACCTCCAAGCTCGCCGAGAGGGTTGCCGATTGCAATTGCAGGTTCGCCTACGACGAGCGTATCGGAATCTCCAATAACGGCACTTGTAAGGCCTGTTGCTTCAATTTTGATAAGTGCAATGTCGGTTTGAGTATCAGAGCCGATTACTGTCGCGTCATACGATGTTCCGTCGGTAAGGGTAACCTTTACTGTTGTTGCTCCTTCGATTACATGCGCGCAGGTAACAATATATCCGTCTTCTGTCAGAATAACACCGCTTCCTGCGCCTTTGCTGATGTATTGTCCGAAAATCGAGTTTGTAGATACCTGTTCTGTAACAATCTCAACGACGGTATCCGAAACGGCCTGTACGACATTTGCAACGCTGTAATTTGTTTCTCCAAGATTCTTTTTGGAATTTACATCCTGATAAATGACGGAGGCATTTGAGTTTGTATTGGTGTTTGCTTCAGTGTTATCTTTAAAATACCGGTTTGCAGCAATTGATCCGCCTATACCGGCAGCTCCGGAAAAAACTATGCATACCGCAATCAGAGCGGCGATTCCGCCCTTTGACATACCGCCCCTCCTCTGCTTTTTTGAACCGCGGCGTTTTGCGGTATCAGGCTGGTATGGAATATATTGGTTTTGTGCTGTACTGTAATTTTGTATATTCTGATTTTCATTAGATGCAGTATGCACGTTATATGGCTGAGTCTGAGGCTTATAAGAGTATTCATTCCCGTTCCAGGCAGGAGCAGAATTTTGATTGTTTTGCTGATTTACACCATATGGATGCTGCCAGGGCGAACCGTTGGCGTATTGCGGAGTTGAATTGTTAAAATTTTGATTATAGTTTGCTTTTTCATCGTTTTGCATATCTGAGTATGAGCCGGATTTTTCCGGTTCATTGGAAAAGCTTTCTGTCTGGCTGCCTGATGCAGACATTTCTGATTCTGTATTTATATTTTCATTTTTATCCGCGGCGCTGTTATTATTAGGCTCACCGTTAGGATAAATTCTGTCGTTTTCGTTATACATGATTGATTCTGCCATCCTTTCATTTCTTCTTGTCGGAGCGGATCGCTCTTTCTTTTGTGATTTTATTATAAGCGGCTTATGTGATGAATAAATGATGAAAATAAAAATTATTGCTGAAATAAAACTGACGGGTATTTGACTTTGAAAAAATATATAATAGTATTATTGTTGCCGTAATATAAGCCAGTTATAACAGGAATTAAGATGACACCTGCTTGTTATGTTTATTAAAAAACTGGACGCCATTAAATAATTATTGAAAAATATATTACTATATTAAATTATAACACATATTTACTTCAACTCTATTAACAAACGGTTAAATTGTTTGTTAGTTAATTTTTTATTCAAACTTTTATCAACTATGTGATGTATACTCAAATATTAAATTATATGATTTATGAGGGTATGTGGTTATGTTCAGCGTAAAAGACCTTCAAAATTTAACGAAGGAATACAATTATAAAATAGAGATGCATTGCCATTCCAATCCTGCAAGTCCGTGCGGAGAGTTTTCGCCTGAAGATGTAGTACATATTTATTCGGAAATCGGTTATGACGCGGTTGTACTTACAAATCATTTACATTTCGGACTTATGAGAGATGGCGAGTCTGCGGAGGAATATGTAAATCGGTATATAGAAGATTATTACCGCGCAGTTAAGGCAGCTGAGAAAACAGGAATTACTATAATTTATGGGATAGAGGCACGGTTTACTGAAAATAGCAACGATTATCTTGTATATGGAGTAGACGGGAAGGAAACAAGTAAACTTTTTCCGAATCTGAAAAACGGACTTTCGGATTTTAGAAAAGAATATCATAACGATAATATGGTTTTCATTCAGGCGCATCCATGCCGTCACGGATGCTTGAAAATGGAACCGTCCTTACTTGACGGAGTTGAAGTTATTAATCTTCATCCTTATCAAAACAGTATGATAGGCTTTGCGGCAAAATATGCAAAAGAAGTCGGCGGGATTATTATATCGGGAAGTGATTTTCATCACCCCGGAACTGCTGGACTTGGTGGTATTTATACTAAGACACTTCCTGGCGATACATATGAGCTTGCAGATATACTTCGGTCCGGAGATTATCTGCTTAATCTCGGAGGACTTCCAGTGATTCCGCAATATATGCAGAAATAAAATTTTAAAACAAAAGAAAGAAAATTCCGCTGCCGAAACGCTTTAAATTAGGGTTTTCAGCCCGTGATGAATTCTCTGATTCGCAATAAAACGAAGGAAAAATAAAATGGATGAAATAATACTGTGCAAATACGGCGAAATTGTCCTTAAGGGACTTAACAAAAAGCAATTTGAGACTGTCATGTTAAAACAAATCAGGCATCGGATAGAGCCTTTTGGACGTTTCAGCGTTACAAGTGCGCAGAGCATTGCTTATATTAAACCCGAATCCTGTGAGGGCGATTTTGAAGAAGATGCAGATATCGAGAGTGCCTTTAACGCGGTGCGGAAGGTTTTTGGAATTGTCACAGTTGCTAAGGCCGCTGTTACCGAAAAGAATATGGATGCGGTTTTTTCCGCGGTAACTGAATATATTTTGCCGGAGCTGCGCAGAAGGGAATATAAAACTTTCAAGGTTGAGGGAAAACGCGGAGACAAGACTTTTGCGCTGACATCGCCCGAAATATCGTCGGAGACAGGCGCATTGATTTTGAAAAATGCCCCTTGGCTTCGCGTAAATGTAAAAAATCCGGATGTTGTTGTACGTGTTGAAATCAGAGCTGTGAACGCATATGTATATATTGATTCGGTGAAAGGCGCCGGCGGATTGCCTGTCGGCTCCGGAGGAAGGGGGCTTTTGCTTTTGTCCGGAGGAATTGACAGCCCAGTGGCAGGATGGATGATGGCAAAAAGAGGAGTTGCCGTCGATGCGCTTCATTTTGAGAGCTTTCCGTATACGAGTGAAAGAGCAAGAGAAAAGGTTTTTGAGCTTGCACGCATAATGAGTGAATGGTGCGGTCCGATTCACATGCATGTTATATCTCTCACGAAGATCCAGGAGGAGCTGCGAAAATCCTGTGCAGAAGAATATTTTACATTGCTTCTGCGGCGTTTTATGATGCGCTTGTCATGCCGGGCGGCAAGACGCTTTAAATGCGGCGCGTTAATTACAGGGGAGAGTCTTGGTCAGGTCGCGAGTCAGACTATGGATGCTTTTGCTGTGACAAACAGCGTTTGCGACCGTGTTGTTTTTCGGCCGTGTATAGGGCTCGACAAAGAAGAGATTGTTGACATAGCACGAAAGATCGGAACTTTTGAGACATCTATTTTGCCTTATGAGGACTGCTGTACGGTATTTACTCCTAAGCATCCCAAAACAAAACCGGAGCTTTCTAAGGTTGTCGAA
>CABPZV010000009.1 GCA_902462015.1 uncultured Eubacteriales bacterium
ATAAAAAAACAGATAAAAATTATGTGCTTGATGCTCTGTATAAATTAGGAGTTTTTGCATTTTGGATTATAATTTGGCAGATTGCAAGCTGTATTGTAAATGCGGAAGTTATTTTACCGTCTCCGATGACAGTTCTGACTTGTTTTATAAGACTAATTAAAACACAAATTTTTTTAAAATCAACATTGTCTTCGATAGGAAGAATAATGTCTGGATATATATGCGCGGTTGCCGTGAGCTTTATTGCAGCTATACTGATGTATAAAAGCAGAATAGCCGGCGCATTATTGTCTCCGGTGTTAAAAATAATCACGGCGACGCCGGTTGCGTCATTTATTATTCTTGCACTTGTCTGGATAGGCAGAGAAAAGGTACCGTCATTTATTTCAGCTCTGATTGTCCTTCCTGTAATGACAGCGCATATCAGCGCAGGAATAAGATCTGTCGATTTAAAGCTTCAGGAAATGTGTTTATCCTACGGTTTTTCTTTTGCTAAAAGACTAATACTTCTTTATATTCCGTCTTCGGCACCGGAAATCGCTGCAGGGCTTGCCACGTCACTCGGACTTGCATGGAAATCCGGAGTTGCAGCGGAGGTACTCTGTATGCCGAAAAATTCTATAGGCAGATATGTCTATGAATCGAAGCTTTATCTTGAGACTCCGGATTTATTTGCATGGACTGCTACAGTTATTTTCCTTAGTATTCTGATTGAAAAACTTTTGCGCAAAGCTTTTGCCTTGGCATCTGGAAAAATCAAAGCATCATCGAACATATACAACAAAGAATATATGAGGATAAATAAAGAATCTAAAGACTTTATTTCTGAAAATGTTTCCAATAATAAAATCATATCGCCCGGAAAACTGAGTTCTGATATATTCATAAAAAATTTATCAAAGAAATTCGGGAAAAACAACGTATTTTCTGGATTGACATTTGATATTGCAGCGCATGATTCAACTGCTGTTATGGGACCATCGGGGTGCGGAAAGACAACTCTTATGCGTATTCTCTGCGGCTTGGAAAAAGCAGACAGCGGAGAAGTATCCGGCGTAAATCCTATTGATTGTGCTCCGGTTTTTCAAGAGCCGAGGCTTCTTCCGTGGCTCAGTGCTGCTGAAAATGTTGCTTGTGCATCTCCGAAATATAGACTTACTGATAAAAAGGATTCAATTTTACTGGCAAAAAAATTGCTCGGTGCATTCGACATTCCTGATTATACACATGATTTTTTGCCATCAAAGCTTTCCGGCGGAATGTGCCAGAGGGTTTCAATTGCGCGCGCACTGATTTCTGAAAGACCTTTTTTGCTGCTTGACGAACCATTCCGTGGACTTGATGAAAAACTTAAGGAAAAAATTATCTTTCTTGTAAAGAAAAATTCAGACACCATTTTGCTTATAACGCACCTTCGGAGAGAAGCAGAACAGCTCGGAGCTGAACTCCTGGAATTCAATCAGCTTTGAGGCCGCATAATAATATTAATGGTGTTAGTTTTATTATCCGTATTTAGAACAGAGAAAGGGGCTTTAAGAAGGTATATAAAATTCAGTCGACTTTTACCTTTCCTGCAAGAACATTCTTGTAGTCTTCATAGTTCTTTTTTAACAATTTCGGAGTATCAAGTCCATACGGACATTTCTTTTTGCAGGCGCCGCATTCGACGCACTTTTCAGTTTTCTTCATTTCCTTCTGCCAATACTCAGACAGCCAGTTATGCGACGGCGCACGGCGGAGCATAAGCGACATACGTGCGCACTGGTTAATCATAATGCCCTGCGGACATGGCATACAGTATCCGCAGCCTCGGCAGAAATCATGTGCAAGCTCTTTTTTATCTTTATCAATCACGGATTGCAGCTCCTCGTAAAGCTCAGGAGCCTCGTTGAAGTATGAAAGCCACTCTTCAAGCTCATGTTCATACTGAACTCCCCAAATCGGAACTGCGTTATCAAATCCTGAAATAAATGCAAAAGCAGCACGGGAATTTGTAATCAGGCCTCCGGCAAGTGCTTTCATTGCTATAAAGCCCATATTATGTGACCGACAGCTTTTCACAAGAGAGATTTCCCGGTCTCCCGAAAGGTAGCTGAACGGAAACTGCATAGTCTCGTAAAGACCGGATTCAACACACTCATCAGCGACGTCAATTTGATGTGACGTAATTCCTATATGTCTTATAAGCTTCTGCCGCTTAAAATCCTCCATTTGTTCATACATACCGGTGCCGTCCCCAGGGCGGTAGCAGCATGTTGACTGGTGAAACTGATATATATCTATATAATCGGTTTTCAGCATTTTCAGAGATGTTTCGAGCTGACTTTTCATCTCATCGGGTGTTTTGGCAGCAGTTTTGGTTGCTATGTATATTTTATCTCGGACATCGGAAAGAGCGATACCTATTTTTTCTTCACTGTCCGAATATGCTCTTGCAGTATCAAAAAAAGTCATTCCTCCATCATAAGCTCTCCGAAGTAATTTTGTAGCCGTTTCAAAATCATCACGCTGTATTGGAAGTGCGCCGAAAGCGTTTTGCGGAACCGTAATACCGGTACTGCCAAGTGTAACCGTTTTCATATGTATGTTTATCTCACCTTTCTTGTGCTGAATATGTATTAAAATTACATATCATGTGTTAATATTATCATAATTATAAGTTTGTGTCAATAATTACTTTTTTATGATACTATTTATTTTATATAATAAATTGTTTCATGCTATTTGCAGCAAGTTGAAAATTTGAATAGAAGTCATATTCAAAAGAAACAAAAATCCAGAGTTTGCGTAACGGCATCTCTGGACTTTTCTTTTTACTGCTGATGGCTTGTTTGTGTTATACGACAGCCGATAAAATATGAGTACGTGTATAACTTAGGCAAGATGTCCCACCATTAAGGCGATCGCCATTAAAGCAGCAGCTTTAATGGCGGTGGGTTACATTCACCATTCAGTGGGAGATACAATCTCCCACTGAATGGTTGCCACGCCATTTGACGGGGCGAGCCCCTTATTAAACGTCTGTAAACGAAATTATTGAAATGCCTGGGCGTCAGCCTGAATTATAGGTACTTCGAATTATCTCTTTGAAAGTATTTCTTTTTCATATGATTTGACGTCATTTATCCATTTATCTCTCACTGGAACCCCTGCCTTTTCACAGTAGTAATCCCACACTGCGGAGAAGGGAAGCGTTTTGATTTCCTCAAGCATTGCCAGGCGTGAAGTATAGTCACCGCTGTTTTCAAATGAACGAAGCTTGTCAACAGGCGCAACTGCCGCAAACAGTAAAGCCTTCTGCATGTTGCGAGTTCCGATTACCCATGCGGCGATACGGTTAATAGACGCGTCAAAGAAATCAAGTCCTATATGCACTCTATTTTCAAATCCGCCCCAGAGTATTTCCTGAGCAATGTATTTAAGCTCATCGTCAAATATAACTACATGGTCGCTGTCCCATCTTACAGGACGGGAAACGTGGAGCATTACATCATCAAGGAAAAGCAGTGCTGATGAAATTTTATCGGATACTACCTCAGTCGGATGATAATGACCTGTATCAAGTGTGACACTGATACCGTTTTTCTGGGCATACGCAAGATAGAATTCATGTGAGCCTATCGTACAGCTCTCAGCGCCGAGACCGAAAACCTTTCCCTCAACGGAATCAATGAGATATTTTTTGTCCAGCTTTACCGAAAAGATTTTATCATATGATTCCTTTAGACGCTCACGGTATGCAAAGCGGTTGACCGGAATATCCTTAAATCCGTCAGGCACCCAATGATTTTCCATTACGGTGGTACCAAGCTCACGGCCGATATATTCTGAAATTCGGCGGCAGGCGATGCCATGCTCAATCCAAAACTCTCTTATCTGCTTATCCGGATGCGACAAAGTAAAGCCATCGGAGCTAAGCTTATGCGAGAAGTAGGTCGGATTAAAATCAATACCAAAGCTTTTTTCTTTTGCCCAGTCAACCCAGGACGCAAAGTGCTTAGGTTCTATTTCGTTTCTGTCAACCCGTTCGCCGCAATTATCAAGATAAATTGCATGAAGACTGATATTTTTTTTGCCCGGAATCAAAGACGCAGCTTTTTCGAAATCACTGCGGAGCTGTTCAATCGTAACAGCACGTCCAGGATAATTACCTGTAGTCTGAATACCGCCGGTAAGGTCCCCGTCAGGATTTTCAAATCCGCGTACGTCATCGCCCTGCCAGCAGTGCATCGACACGGGAATTTTTTCTATTCTTGAAATCGCCGAATCGGTATCGACACCCAATTCAGCATAAATCTCTTTGGCATTTTTATAAGCTTCGGAAACAGACATATTAATCCTCCATTCCGCATATAGCGGCTAAAAAATAATACATTAAAAGAAATCAACAATTTTTTATATTCAGTCTTTTAACAGAGCACAGAATTTTTCGTAGCCCTCATCCCACATTGCAGCATTTTCTCTGTTAGGCTCATAGCACTTGATTTCGAAAGAGTTACGTACAATATGGCGTGCCTCGGACATATTTTTTATTTCACCGAGAGCCATAGCTTGAACGCAGATATTACCGATTGCGGTTGCTTCAACAGGACCGGCATATACAGGGATTCCGCATGCGTCGGCAGTCAGCTGGCACAGAGGCGCTTCTTTGCAGCCTCCGCCTACGATATTGATGAACGGAGTCTTTGTACCCTTTATGCTGTTGATTTTATCAACAGTCCAGCGGTAGCAAAGCGCAAGACTGTCAAAAATACAGCGCACAATCTCTCCGTAGCTCTCAGGAACATGCTGTCCTGTTTTACGGCAGTATTCTGCAATTCGCTCCGGCATATTTCCGGGCGCGTTAAAAGTATAGTCGTTCGGATTAATCAGGCAGCGAAGAGGTCTTGAGGCCATAGCTGCATCCGACAGCCAGTCGAAGGAAAACTTCTTTCCTTCACGTGCCCACTGACGGCGTGATTCCTGCTCAATCCAAAGTCCCATAATATTTTTGAGAAAACGTATAGTACGGCTCATACCGCCCTCATTGGTAAAGTCGTACTTTTTCGCATCTCCGTCAAGACAGGGTTCCTTAAGCTCACTGCCCATAAGTGACCATGTTCCGCTTGAAATGTATACGAAATCATCTCCCTTTGCAGGAACTGCAACGACAGCGCTTGCCGTATCATGAGAAGCTGCGTGTATAACCTTTGCATTGATTGCTCCGACTTCTTCGATTACTTGAGGGAGAAGCGGTCCTACTATGGTTCCGGGCTGAGCGATTTTTCCGAATATCTCTTTTGGGATTCCGAATTTTTCAATAACGTCAAAAGACCAGTTACGGGCTTTCGAATCAAGCAGTGCTCCGGTTGACGCTATAGTGTACTCGTTTTCCTGAACTCCGGTCAAGAAATAATTGAGAAGATCAGGGACAAAAAGAAGTTTTTTAGCTACATCAAAAATCTCTGGATTGTCACGCTTTTCTGCGATAAGCTGAAAAATAGTGTTGAAGTTCATTGTCTGCGTACCGGTAATACTGTAAAGAGCGTCCTGACTTATAGTATTAAATGCAAGCTCCGGTACGCCGGCAGTACGGTCGTCGCGGTAATGGTACGGATTGCTGATAAGTTTACCGTTTTTATCAAGAAATCCGTAATCAACGCCCCATGTGTCAATTGCAATTGAGGCAATGTCACGATCCTCACTAAGTGCGCATTTTCTTATAGAATCTTTAATTTCATGATAAATACGCAAAATGTCCCAGTTAAAACTTCCTGCTGTGATTACAGGCTCATTTGGGAATCTGTGATTTTCCTCAAGAGTAAGACGGTTTCCGTCGAACTTTCCGACAATTCCCCTTCCGCTGGATGCTCCCAGGTCAATTGCGAGCATTTTAAGTTCTGCCATACTTATTATCTCCTTTTCAATAGGCGCACATGCACCGTTGTGTTTTTTATTTCAGTTCTACAACCGTAACTCCGCCGTCTCCTTCTCCATACATACCGAGACGATACGACTTTATACGTTTGTCGTTCTTCATAAATTGCCATAGCGCCTTTTTCAGCGCACCGGTTCCCTTACCATGTACAACAGTAACCGATTTTACCCCGGCCATTTTTGCATCATCGAGATATCTATCCAGAATAAACCAACCGTCCTCGCCATTTTCGCCGCGAAGATCTATTTCGGGGCTGAAGCTTTTTGCAGAAAGCGACTTTCCTTCGCTTCTTATAGATTTTTTCTTTTTGTCGTCTCCTATAAAGAAAGCAGAATCACCCTCTATAAGCCTCAGCTCTTTTAACGGCACGCGAGTTTTAATTATTCCTGCCTGAACGGTTGCACTGTCGTTTTTATCTGAGATTTCCAAAACAGTTCCTGCTTTACCGAGTGAAGTAATCTGAACCTCGTCTCCGATTTTCAGCGGCCGCGGCAGCTTGTACTCTTTATCAGAATGCATATTTACGACAGGATTAATTCTGTCATCTGCCTCGCGAAGGCTCCGGCGAATATTTTGCCTTGCCCTGCTGAGAGAATCTGATAAATCAGACGAATCCCGTTTGCGCTTGACCTCTTCCAACTGTTCAAGCACGTACTCGCTCGTAGCTCTCGCACTTTCTACAATTTGCATAGCAGCTGCACGCTGGCGCTCGATTTCACGCTCGGTACGCTCTTTATAAAGACGAAGATCCTTCTCTTTCTCCTGCTTATATGCCTCGTATTCGGTCCGGAGACTTGCCGCCTCCGCGCGTTCTTTTTCCAGTGAAGCGCGCTTTTCTTCAAGCTGGTCTATAATCGCTTCAAAGCGACGGTTGTCACCGCTGACATAACTCTCCGCCCGTTTTACAATATACTCGTCAAGTCCAAGCTTGCGTGAAATGGCGAAGGCGTTGGATCTGCCCGGAGTTCCTATTATAAGCCTGTAGGTAGGGCGAAGTGTTTCAATATCAAATTCACAGCAGGCATTGCAAACTCCGTCTGTATCGAGTGCGTATTCTTTCAGCTCGGCATAATGTGTTGTCGAAGCGCATAAAGCTCCTCGTTCGCGCACACATTCAAGAATGGACACTGCAAGTGCTGCTCCTTCAATCGGATCTGTCCCGGCTCCAAGCTCGTCGAAAAGAACAAGACTTTTTGAATCAGCTTTTTTTAGCATTTCTACTATACAGACCATATGTGCGGAAAAGGTGGAGAGGGATTGTTCGATACTCTGTTCATCCCCGATATTTGCAAGAACACAGCTGAATACGCCAATTTCAGACAGAGCTTTTGCTGATATATGAAGACCGGACTGTGCCATAAGGACGAACAGGCCGAGAGTTTTCAGCGTTACAGTCTTTCCTCCGGTATTAGGTCCGGTAATTACAAGGGTGTCAAATCCGCATCCGATATTCACGTCAATAGGAACAACGCTCTTTTTGTCAATCAGAGGATGTCTTGCTTTACGCAGATCTATCTTCAGAGAATCCGAAATTATAGGCTCCACACCGTCAATCCGGTATGAATATTCGGCTTTTGCATAGATGAATGCAATTTCAGTTATGTTATAATAATTAAGACTTAGCTCACCTGAATGTTCTGAACAGAGTGCTGAAAGCTCTGCAAGAATACGGTCGATCTCGCGGTTTTCCTTAATTTCAAGCTCACGAAGCTCGTTGTTTGCTTCAACGACAGACATGGGTTCAATGAACACGGTAGCTCCGGAAGCAGATGTATCGTGTACCAGTCCTTTGATTTCATTCTTGTTTTCAAGCTTTACAGGAACAACGAAGCGTCCGCCGCGTGTAGTCACAATGTTTTCCTGCAGATACTTGCTGTATGAACCGCTTGTATATTTTTGCAGAATATCCTTTATTCTGTTTGAAGCCGATCTTTTCTTTCGTCTTATATCAGCCAGCGCGGGACTTGCTTCATCTGCCATCATCTCTTCTGATACGATTGAACGGCTAATGCGCGATTCCGCTCTGCGATTTTCTACAAGCCGCTCAAAATACACATCGATTGTCATGGCTTCACTAGAACGGTCTGTATTATAATAATTTAAAAGAGTTCTGGCTGTATGCCACACTGCCGCGATATCCAAAAGCTCCCTCATAGAAAGAGATGCTCCGCGGTCAGCACGCTCAAGCGCAGAAGATATATCTTGGATATCCGAAAAAGCAGGACTGCCTTTAAGTCCTATAAGTTTTTTTGCGTCAGACGTCTCGCGCTGCGTTCTTCTGACAACAGCAGGATCATCCGACGGACGCAGCCGCAGCGCCAACCCTTTTGCCCCGTCAGTATGAGCACAATCTGCAAGCTGACTGCATATTTTGTCATATTCAAGAGCCGTCATGGCTCTATCAAAATCAGGCATTTATAAAGTTATCCTTTCATAACAAACTCTTTTATGCCTGATGCATTAAAAAACAAACCTGTCAGATGTTTACAACCGCGCCGCCCATGTCTGCGCTTTTGATTTCACATTCTACGATATGGATTGTATTCATTGAATCCTCAGGGGGATCAATAAGATTCGGTTTGTCTTCTAAAATGCATTCGGCAAAGTATTTAATTTCTTTATAATAAGCGCTGTCTTTGTCGTAATCCGGTGTAAATGTTTCTCCGCCTTTGGGACAAACACGGAATCCATCACGATCCATATAAATTGTACCGCCTTCAAAATTCACACGGAAACACATGTCAAAGCCAACACCCTGAATTGTCCAGTCATTCTGAGCGTTTATAGTTTTAAGATCGTCATAGACATAGTTTGTGCTTACATTATCATATCCGCTGCCTTCAATAATATTCTGTGCAACGGTGTGAACGGCTTTTGGCATTCCAAATATATACTGAATGATATCTACATCGTGTACATGCTGATCGCGGATAGTACCGCCGCAGAGCTCACGCTTCATATACCAGTCATTGTATGAACCCTTGGGAGGTTCTCCTCCGCGGAAGAAATATCCCCCGGTACATCTTCCGAAGCATCCGCTGTCAACATATTCCTTTACAACGTTATATTCACCCCAGAACCGCAGGCACTGACCAATCATGAGCCTGCGTCCATTTCGTTTTGCTGCTTCTATCATTTCTGCACAGTCGGCACTTGTCAAGGCCATAGGCTTTTCACAAAATACATGGAGTCCGCTGTCAAGACATTTAATTGCAACATCGTGATGCAGATATGTCGGAAGTATAATCGAAACAAAGTCAAGCTGCTCTTTTGCAAGCATATCGTCAACGTCGGTATAGCAGCTAAACTGACTGAAATCAAAGCCTCCGCTGTCAACTCCGGAAATATTCAGCGTACCGTCTTTTTTTCCAAAACGTGATTCGTCAACATCACATATAGCAACAAGCTTTATCAGGTTGCCTTCTTCATTAAAACGTACAAAGTTGCTGAGATGACCGCGTCCCATCGCGCCTATACCGATAAGTCCGGCACGTAAAATTTTATTCATATTAATCCTCTCCTTTTCCCTTCAAAGATAATAAAAATACAAAATGAAGTCAAAAAAGTTTTCATACCGGAAACTTATCCGGATAAAATAGCATATTTCGATCCAATATTTCTTCGATTTCGGCAATACTTAAATATAGTTTGCAGGTATCAATCACAAGACGTTCAGCGAATCAGTCGTTTCCATGCTTATTCTGATGAGCTTTCTGCAGATTTGTGATCTTCTCGGCGTTGCTCAAAAGTCCGCTGATAGATTTATCATGATTTAAAGTATTGATAAGCAAAGCAACATATTTGCAGAGATTAACCTCAACATACCACTTGCGTTTTTTCAGCTCGTCGGAACGGTAAATAAGATTTGTAGTAAAAAGATATGTAAAATCGCCGCGCTCGTATGCGGCGTCAATTTTTTCAAGTCCTTCGCAGAACAGACCGAAAGAGGCAAACATAAAGATCCGGCGCGCTTTCATCTCGCGGAGCTTGTGAGCAACATCCATCATGGAGTCTCCAGATGCAATGATATCGTCAACGACAATTACATCCTTTCCAGCTATGTCTCCTCCGATATATTCATGTGCTACAATCGGGTTTTTGCCATTTACAACATGTGTGTAATCGCGGCGTTTATAGAACATACTCAGATCCAGACCAAGCACCGACGAATAGTAAACGCAGCGTGACATACCGCCCTCATCCGGAGAAAAAATGGTAAGATCCTCTGCAGTTATAGAAATGTCCGGCACCTTTGCAACGAGAGCCTTAAGCATCTGATACGTAGGGTGAACATTTTCAAAGCCATGATAAGGGATAGCATTCATTACGCTCGCATTGTGCGCATCAAACGTGATAATATTGGTCACACCCATGTTGACAAGTTCCTGAAGAGATATCGCACAGTCCAGCGACTCTCTCTGAGAACGCTTGTCCTGTCTTCCTTCGTAAAGCATGGGCATAATGATAGAAATTCTTCTCGCTTTTCCTCCGATAGCTCCGATGATACGCTTCAAATCCTGATAGTGATCATCAGGACTCATTCTATGCTCAACCCCGTACATTTTATATGTAGCACCGTAATTAAATAAATCACACAGAATATAAACATCATGTCCGCGGAGAGATTCATGAAGGATACATTTTCCCTCTCCGTCGGCAAAACGAATTGTCTCTGCATTATCAAAAAAACTGTCTACACTGATATCGGTATCAAAAAGGGTAGTATCTCCTCCGCCAAGCTCCTGCGTTTTACTTACAGCCTCCTCATACCGCCATTGTCTTATCCAGTTATCCACCTGAAGCGCAAAGTCCTCGTTGCCTTTTGTGCTGATAATACTAAGATCTCCGTATAATTCGTTATTCATCTTTTGCCTTCCTTTTTGTTTGCTTCCGCGCAATTGATTTATTATAATTATATTATGTAATTAATTGTTTTGCGTATCCGTCACACAGTAACAGTGACCTTATTAAGCACCTTTGACGCATCTGGGTCGATTCCGCGAACCTCAGTCAACTTGAGCGCAATAAGCTGTAAAACAACCGCCATAACAAAGGGCGCCGTAATATCGGTTCCGAATGACGGAACAACTACCGCATTTTTGCGTTCTCCTGCGAACTTTGTGGAATCAGTAATAATCAGTGTATCAGCGCCGATTTTGTCAAGCTCTGAAAGAATTTCCTCTGCATCCGAAAATACAGGACCCTCTGCGGCAAGAAGAATTACAAGATCTCCGCTGCCTACCTGAGCAAGCGGTCCGTGGTGAAAATCGGAAATCGGATATCCTTTCATTTTTACGCAGTTTGTTTCAAGGATTTTAAGCGCGCCTTCAAGCGCGATGGGATAAAGAACGCCGCGGCCGAGAACAACTCCGGTTTCAAGATTTTTATAGTTACCTATAAATGTTTCGAGACGTGCGGGAATATTTTCTAAAACATCTGAGACTGCTCCCGGAACTCGTTCAAGAAGAGAGCGCAGCTCTGCGCTCCCGCTCCACTCTGCGCAAAGCAGTGCAAGCAGATACATCTCGGATGTGAATGTTTTTGTCGCAGCAATCGATGTTTCAGGACCGGCATTGCAGAAAAGGTGATAATCTGCCTCCTTTGCAAGCGGCGAATCCGCGTCATTTGTCACCGCCGCCGTAATTGCACCGCAAGACTTTGCATCGCGCAGAACGGCGAGAACGTCCGCCGCCTGTCCTGACTGGGAAACGCCTATCACAAGAGTATCTTTATATGATATTTTCGATCCGTACTTTGAAACGGCCGACGGAGTCGCAAGTCCACACGGAACTGAAGCATAAATAGCAAAAAGATACTGAGCATATATAGAAGCATGATCGCTTGTCCCTCTGGCAGCAAAACAGATGTTTTTTACTCCTGCTTGCTTAGCAGCCAATGTCAGTTTCCGGATTTCCTCCTTATTTGCATCTGAAATCCGGGCAAGAACCTCAGGCTGTTCTCTAATTTCCTTTTCAAGATTAATCATAACCACTATTCCTTTTCACGCTATTATTTTATAATCAAATTTAATGTTTTCTTTCATTTATTATTTATCATGCAAATGAAAATTCTAAAAACGAAAGAAAGCTATCCGCAAAGCTATGGTTACCCAATGCTACAAAAACGGCTAATTATATATATTTATTATAATACAATGTTAGTTTAATTGCAAGAGAAAACAAAAAAATGATTATTTTTTTCGATGAATTAACAAGTAATTCTTTCTCAGATACTTCAAGTAAACCCAAATATTGAAAAGAAATCTAATAAATATTTTTTACATATAATATCATATTGCAATAAAAAGTGTTTTATGATATACTTAAAACATAGTAAGGGCAAAAACTATTTTATCATTACTATGTCTGCATATGCTTAAAGTTTCACCGTATTTTGGTCGTACTGAAAAGATGTCAAGATACCATATGCCTTTATTATTAAAATACATTATTATAATAATAGGTATGTCTTATGGAAAAAATTATCAATATAAGTAACTTGCATAATTTTGCTTACTGCAATAATCAAATTTGTACAAAACCAATTCTCGGTATTGTCATCTCCTTTTTCGGATTGGGCATCAGTTCAATGTATAGTGAAGATACAGATGACGGACGCAGATACGCGGAAAAAGGTATCCTATATTTGGTTCCTTACCAAAATCCATGGGCATGGATGAATAGTCAGACGGTAAATTATACAGATGAGCTTATGGATGTGCTGTTTAAAGAATACAATCTTCCGGATAATCTTCCTGTTGTTTCCTCGGGAGGAAGCATGGGAGGTCAGTCGGCACTTGTTTATACGGCTTATGCAAAGCGTACTCCGGCTGCATGTGTAGTAAATTGTCCGGTATGCGATTTGCCTTATCATTACACAGAACGTTCCGATCTCCCGCGTACATTATACAGTGCTTTTGGCACATATTCCGGAACTATGGAAGATGCTTTGTGCTCGGCCTCGCCGTTGCATCTTATCGATAAGATGCCTATATCGACGTCTTATTTTATCTTTCACTGCGAAGAGGATAGAGCGGTTAACAAGCAAAAACACAGTGACCGTTTTGTCCAAAAAATGATGGAGAAGCACACAGTTTCATATTATACAGTACCCGAAAAGGGGCATTGTGAATTAACCGAAGAAATGCAGGAGCTTTATAATAAATGCATTATGAAATCAATAAAAGAAAATATGAGGCACTGATTTAAAATCATACTGAGGCAAACTCAGGTTTCATTCTTTTCTGCTATAAGCAATATCATAGAATTTTACCTGTTTCGGGTGCCGTTATTACACGGCAAATATGGAGATATTATGTCGCTGGAATACATCTGGAATCCGTGGCACGGCTGTAAAAAGTACAGCGAGGGATGTTTAAACTGTTATATGTATTACCTTGACCGGGAACGTGGAAATGACGGAAGCAAAATTTATCGGGTAAAAAATAATTTTAATCTTCCGCTTAAACGTACCCGGGATGGCAAATGGAAAATACCAGCTGGAGCACTCCTTCATGTATGCTTAACTTCAGATTTCTTTCTCGAAGAAGCAGACAGATGGAGGGACGAAGCATGGGATATCATGCGTAACAGGAAGGATATAAACTATTTTCTACTCACCAAGCGCGCCGAACGGATTGTACAATGTCTTCCGTACGACTGGGGCGGCGGATGGGAACATGTTCGCATAAATATAACTGCAGAAAACCAGCGGCGTGTTGACGAAAGAATGCCGGTTTTACTTAGTCTGCCGGCGAAACACAAAGGAATAATGCTTGCTCCGCTGCTGTCTGCGATAGATTTAACTCTATACCTTGAGAGCGGTCAGATCGAAAATGTTCTCGCGGACGGAGAAAATTACGACGGAGCGCGGCCGTGCCGGTATGAATGGATAAAATCGCTTTCAGACCAATGCCGCATGTATAAGGTACCGTTTACATTCTGCGGAACTGGCAATGTTTTTATAAAGGACGGAAAAGTATTTCACATTTGCAAGGCTTATCAAAGCATCATGGCACTGCGATCAAAGCTTTCATACCCTGAGCCTTCGAATATTCCCGAAGTACAGAAACGCTGTGCCGAATGCAGCCGCAGATTCAAATGCGGCGGATGCTCATACTGTGGTGACTGTGGAAACTCTTGCTTTTAGGAGTTATAGCAAAAAAGCCGTCAGCAGCCTAAAATGGCTGCTGACGGCTTTTCGCTGTCTTAACGAGTCTGTTTTCAGGACTCGAGCTGCTTTGAAAGAAATCCGGCGGCAGTTTGTATGAGCTTTGATTCAAGCTCGCTGCCAACCTTGGAAACTGTTTCCCCATCAGGAATGAGCGACACAACGCTGCCTGTGATGTCGCCCTCTGTAATAATTGGCATTACAGCGGAAACGAAATATCCGCTGTCCTGATTGTCGGTCACATGAATGCGTTTTCCCTTTCCGTCATAAGAATAAAATCCGCGTGCATTTATAATGCTGTCAAGCTCAGCTGATAGCGATTTGTCTGCAAACTCTTTTTTCGGAACGCCTGATACTGCAATTACTGCATCACGGTCTGTGATTACAACGCACAAATCGCAGGTCTTATGCAATGTATCAGCATACTGAGCCGCAAAGGAGTTCAGCTCACCTATCGGTGAATATTTTTTAAAGATAACTTCACCTTCGCGGTCCGTATATATTTCAAGCGGGTCACCCTCACGGATTCTCATTGTACGGCGGATTTCCTTTGGAATTACCACACGTCCAAGATCATCAATTCTTCTTACAATTCCTGTTGCCTTCATATATAATCTCCTGTTTTTCAAATTCATTTTGAATACGTTTTTATTGTTTGTAATTTTTTCGATACTATACGGGAAAATAGAAAATATCCCATTTTAATGCGAAACTTATCCTGCTGTTTTGCAAAATAATAAAAAATAGCTGTATTAAAAATATACCTGATGTGTCAGAGTATTTTTTAGCTCTATTTTATGTTATTTGCTGTGAATTGCTCTCTTATACTATAATTTTATTATTTAATTATCTCGCTTTGTTAGTTTGTACAAGACACGGAAGATTATACAAGCAGGGTTTTAATTATTTATATATTCGGGTCTTTAGCTGACTGTTTTAGGTACGGAGAAATTCTGTTAGTAAATAACGGCAGCTTATGAAATAAATTTTTAAATTAAAAACATACGGAAAAGGTTTCTTATCTTAATTTCATACTAAGCATATTACAAATCATATATTATCATTATGTTGATCTTTAAAATATACTTTTTACTGCAGAAAGGTATGGATTAATATGAAATTAAAAGTGCCGACAATTACGGTGATATTTCTTACCGCGTGGTTTGTCGCTGAGCCTAACTCGGTGACCGCGGCAACGCTTGCCGCGGCGGCAGTTCATGAGTTGGGACATATAGCTGCAGCAAAATTAATGAGGATTGGAATTTCCACAATCACGCTTCTTCCGCTTGGGGCTGACATAAGCTTTTCACGTATGCGCAGCTATCGCGAGGAATTGGTAACCGCGTCTGCAGGAGCCGCATTTAATCTTGTAATCGCAGTTTTTTGTCTTCCTTTAGCAAAAAGCGAGTTCGCAAATTTATTTGTAACCTCCAATATTGCTCTTGCTGTAATAAATCTTCTGCCGATAAAAACTCTCGACGGCGGAGGTACTCTCAAAAGTGTGCTTCTGATATGCTTTCCGCAGGATACAGCCGATCGAATTTCCAGCTTTATTTCATCCTTGTTTTTGCTCACGCTTTGGCTATTATCCGTATTTTTAATGCTTTCATCAGATGGCGGTTTTTCTTTATTCGCACTCTGCTCAGCAATTTTCATTTCTGTTTATTTAGACTAAATAAGTTTTTATTTTTAGAATGTACAGGCGAATTTTTTTACAATAGCTCAATCGAATAAAATTTACAATGTGAATGAAAATATTTTAACAATTAATATAATCAGATGATATATAATAAATAATGTATATTTGTGGGAAAAAGGCAATAAAAATCTGAAAGGATTTCGACAGATGAAAAATAAAAAACGCCAGAGCGCATCACAGCCGCTTTTAGCATTCCTTCTAATCGTTATAGGTGTCGGATATCTTCTTAAAAATCTCGAAATCATTCCGGAATTTACGATATTTTTTGACGGATTCTGGACGATGTTTATAATTATACCGGCGATTATAAATATAATTTCCGGAAAATCCCGGCGGGCAGGATTTATTTGGCTTATTATAGGTCTTGCTCTGTTGTCGACGTGTGTAGATGCGCTTCGTACATTCCGTCCATTGTTAATACCGGTATTTTTAATTCTGTTGGGATTTATGCTTTTTACAAAAAAAGGTACTGTAAGATACAGACGAATATACAACAAATTAAGCGAGACATATGTGAAATATCCTGTGTACCGTGCATTTTTCTCACGCAGAAAGCTTTCGTCGTATGATAAATCATATGTTGGCGCGCTTGCCTCAGCGTTTTGTTCGGAAATGACACTTTCATTATCGGAAACCGAATTTTCACACCCGTCTGTTCTTGATATAACCGCATTTCTCTCAACAGTAGACATTACAGTTCCGGCAGGAACAGACGTCCGTATTACACACGGAAAAAACGGAAGGACTACAAAATCGAAGTCAGTTTCTTTAAATACCGTGTCTGTATACCACGGTGACGAAGCGCCGATACTTTTTTTAACACCGCACAGTCTTTTCAGCCGGATTAATGTAAACTTTACTTGACATATTTCAGTAAAGGCAACATTATATATTTAATATGGAAATATGAGTTACGATTTTAACAACACGAAAGACCTTTGGACTCGTCTTAAAAGCGAATCCCGTCCCGTGCTCTTATACGGTATTGGAAACGGCGCTGATAAAATTTTTGATGTATGCCGGGATTACGGTATTGAAATACTTGGAGTATTTGCAAGCGACGGATTTGTTACAAAAAGCGATGGCAGACGCCGTATCTTCCGTGACATGACAATCATGTCCTACAATGAAGCGAGAGATAAGTTCAAATGCCGTGACTATGTTGTTCTGCTTTGTTTCGCAAGCCGAATTCCGGAAGTTATAGACACTATATGCAGGATAGCGGAGGAGAGAGAACTGCTTGTTCCGGATGTCCCTGTTTGCCCGGACAGCGAGCTTTTTACAGCTGAATTTTGCAGGCGAAATTCAGATCATATCAATAAAGCAAGAGAGCTTTTCTCAGATGCAGAGTCACTTCGTATTTTTGACGGAATTATAAAAGCGAGACTTACCGGATCAATTTCAGCTCTTCTTGAGGCGTCTTCCGAAAAAGCAAATTCCGGGGAAAAACTTTTATCTTTTGAAAGATACCAAACATATGCCGATCTTGGTGCATATAACGGCGATACAATAGCTGAATTGATAGACAAAGCAACTGCTTTGCAAAAGATATATGCGGTCGAGCCCGACAAAAAAACATTTAAAAAACTAAGCTCATTTTGTAACGGGCTTAGTGTGAAATTTAAAGGTAAATCTATAAAACCGGAGTTTTGTGTCCTGCCGCTCGGACAGACGGATATTTCATCTCAGCCGAAAGTTTACAACTCTTTAAGCATATGTGAAAATTTTGATCATGAAGACAGATGCTGTGAAATTTTACTTTACAATGCCGCTGTCTGGAATCAAAATGGAAAACTTGGTTTCTTCGGAAACGGAAACCGCGGCAGCGGAAGTTTTTGTCATGCACTGAACGGAAAAAAAGATTCTGAAACAATATGCGCTGTCACGCTCGACAGTATTTTAGACGGTCAAAGAGTAGATTACATAAAATATGATGTTGAGGGAGCCGAGATGGAGGCACTTGAAGGCTCACGGAAAACAATACAGAAATTTATGCCGGATATATGTCTGTCTCTATACCATCGATCGGAAGATATTTTTTCATTGCCTCTTGCCTTGAATAAAATGGAACCGGGATATAGTCTGTATCTTAGACGAAAAAGATGTCTGCCTGCTTGGGAGATTAACCTTTATGCTATAAAACAGCAAAGTCTTAAAAACATTGACAAATAACATAAAATGGGTATAATAAGAATTTGACAGGTTAAATCAACAATAAAAATCTCCGGACATATAATGTATATGTCCGGAGTATAAATTGTAAATGCCAAATTTAGAATCGGAAATGCACTACTTTGCGAAATTCCGAAAATCACAGTCTTTAGTTCTGATCGCCGGTTTCCTGTTCAAGAGCGGCAACTGTTTCATGATATTTCCCAATAACTTCATCTTCAAGAAGCTTTCTGAATTCTGCATTGATCGGATGAACTATATCACGATATGTGTTATCAGGGTTCTTTTTGCACGGCATAACGATAAAATACCGCTCGCGCGCATAAATAACCTTAACATCATGAACGGCAAGAGCTCCGTCAAATGTTACCGACGCAATCGCTTTCATAGGACCGTCGTTATCAAACAATTTCCTGAATTTAATGTCTGTGATCGTCATTATGATATCCTCCTGTTTTCATTTGATAAACTCGGTCTTCTCCGATACTGGTAGGGTATATTCAGCAAATTACACGCCAAAATACATTGACCGATGTATGTAATTATAGAGTAACATTATGAATTTTGCTTTGCGGAAATAAAATTTTTCCTTTAACGTTATATGTATTTTTCGATTCTTTTGGATAAAATGTATAAAAACTTTGCTTGTATTTGTTGTACTTGCACAAATGCTTGGGAAAGGTGTCCACATGCTGACAATAATAGATTCAGATAAAACAAAAAATGAAAGTATTTCTCTGAAAGGGAAAAATCTGTTTTTTATTGGTATAGGCGGAATTAGCATGTCTTCGCTTGCAATGATATCATTATATGGCGGAGCTAAAGTCTGCGGAAGCGACCGTACCTGTTCGCCTCTTACAGAAAAAATGGAACGTAGCGGAATAAAAATATATTATTCGCATTCGGCTGACAATTTACCGCGTGAATGTGATGCTGTAATTTTCACCGCGGCAATTCACAATGGGAATCCTGAACTTTCCGAGGCAAAAAAACGCGGAATTCCGTGCTTCTCCAGAGCGGAATTTCTCGGAAAAGTTATGCTTCCTTATAGAAACAGGATTGGAATCGCCGGGACTCACGGGAAGAGTACAACGACATCAATGGCAGCTATGATAGCTCTTCAGGCGAAAACAGACCCGACGATTATAAGCGGCGCAGAGCTTGAAGCAATAGACGGTGCATACAGAATAGGGAGTAATAATTATTTTATCTTTGAGGCGTGTGAATATACTGATTCTTTTCTCTCATTCCACCCGACTACAGCGGTAATTCTTAATATAGAGCTTGAACACGTGGATTATTTTCACAGTCTTGAACAAATAACAGTAAGCTTTAAAAAATACATTTCAAAAGCTGACACGGCCGTAATATGCATCGATAGTACCCCTGCAGTCAAAGCAGCCAAAGAATTCGGCGGAAAACTTGTTACATACAGCATAAAAAGTCATACTTCACCTATAAAATCTGCCGTTCATTATTTTGCCGATAAAATTACAGCTCACGGGGATAAAATTCATTTTACCTTAGTTAGGATTTCAGATAATAATAAAGATGTACTTTGCGTAATAGATTTAAATGTGCCGGGAGTTCACAATGTTTCTGATGCCACTGCGGCAGCGGCAGCGTGTATAGAAAACGGAATGTCGGTATATTCTGTAAAGGCAGGTCTCCGGAATTTCAAGGGAACAAAAAGGAGGCTTGAATACCGCGGAACCAGTATCCACGGGGCTGCTGTCTATGACGATTACGCTCACCATCCTACCGAAATTAAAGCGACGCTTTCCGCTGCGCGCAGCTTCGGAAAAACTGTCTGGTGTGTATTTCAGCCTCATACTTATTCAAGAACACACGGTCTTTTTGATGAACTTAAATTGTCGTTCGGAGACGCGGACAGACTTATAATAACCGATATTTACTCAGCAGGAAGAGAAGAAAACAGAAGCGGAGTGACATCAGAGCAGCTTGCAAATGCTATTACAGGTGCATTATATATTCCCAAAGGGAAACAGTTCGAACAAATCAGCGAATATATATCACAAGTAACAACTGAGGATGATGTCGTAATTGTTATGGGCGCAGGTGATATTATAACGCTGTCAGCCGCTCTTACAGATAAAGTAAAAAAGAAGTAGAGAAGACTGAGCTTTAAAAGCCGGAGTTAAACCGACAAAGCCGTATTTTGTCTCAATGAGGGACAGCGTTATAAATCATAAAGCTATACAACCAAATTCATAAATAAAAAGGAACTAAAAATGTTTTATCTTGTACATTTCATTCTTCTTGTAGTATTTGGAATCACAGCGGTGTATTGTGCTATGCACAGCTGACCGGATTGTCGCTGAGAGCTTTGACAGCTCTCAGCTTTTTTAATAGCATTTTATAACTTAGGCAAGATGTCCCTCGCCATTAAAGCGGCCGACCTAATGGCGATCGCCTTTCAGTCGGCGGGTTTCACCATTCAGTGGGAGCTACAATCTCCGACTGGAATGGCTGCCACGCCATTTGACGGGGCGAGCCCCTTATTGAACATAGATTTTCAAATAATATCGGAAGGTATTGTTATAGCGCCTTACAAATTGTAAACAATTAATTTAGCTTACGAAAAAAATAGGTACGGCATATTGACACGAAGAATCAAAAATGTTATAATCACATGATGAATGTTATTATTAACAGATGTAATTGTTAAAAGAGTTATTTTTTCACAGCAAAATTTGATAAATCAATTAAGAATTTAAACCTCATTTAAAATTATAACTTAGGCAAGATGTCCCGCCATTAGGGCGGCAGCCTTAATGGTGGTCGCCTCCTAAGGCGGTGGCCTCTTAAAGCAATCGCCATTAAAGCGGCAGCTTTAATGGCGGCGGGTTACATTTCACCATTCAGTGGGAGATACAATTTCCCACTGAATGGCAGGTTGGCTTTGCCACCCTTGACACGCCATTTGACGGGGCAAGTCCCTTATTGAAATAACAATAAGCAGTTTAGACAGTAGAAAAAGAACAGAGGTTGAAAGGAAAACTGATATGAATTTTGATCGCAGAGAAAAAATTCGTGACATGCTGCGAAACAAGCCTTTTGTGTCTCTTCATGAGCTCGAAGAAATGTTTCCGGATGTCTCAAGCATGACACTTCGCCGAGATATCGATTATTTTGAAAAACAGGGCGAGGCTATCAAAGTCCGCGGAGGCGCGCGTTCCATGAAATTCATAACATCATGCATGGAAGGCAAATTTTCTCTTAGGATGAATGAACATCCCCAGGAAAAGCAAAAAATAGCAGATATCGCCATCAAAATGATAGAAACAGAGAGATCGGTTTTTCTTGACTCCGGGACAACTATTTTTCAGCTTGCATCGATGATGCCGGATGAAAGACTTGTAATCACTACGACAGGGCCGAATATTGCTCTTGAGCTTATAAAAAAGAAGCTTCCGATCGTAAATGTAATAGGAGGCATGCTGAACCGGGACAGTATTTCAGTCTCCGGCAATGTTGCTGTAAAATATCTGTCTGATATTAATATTGACGTTGCATTCATAGTGCCGTCAGGCGTTTCATCTAATAACGGATTTACTTGCGGAAATTATAATGAATGTGAATTCAAGCGGCTGGTGATTGAAAAAGCAAGGAGAACCGTTATTCTTACAGATAATTCAAAGCTTGAAAAAACGCTTCCTTACACGTTCGCAGATTTTAGCATGATAGATACAATTATCACAGACAAGGCTGTATCGCAGGAAATTGCAGACGAAGCGAAGAAAAGCGGTACAAAAATAATAGTCGCCGATCTTGGTGTCTGATATTTCTTTTTAACAGAAACGGGGTATTTTCCCGATCAAATATAATTCTGTACCAATTAATAAAAATAATGGAGGAAAATAAATACAATGGCAACATTAGTGATTATGCCGCGACAGGGGCAAAGTGTTGAAAGCTGTGTTATTACCGAATGGAAAAAGAAAAAAGGCGATAATGTGGCTGTAAAAGATGTCCTCTTTTCTTATGAAACAGACAAGTCTTCATTTGATGAGGAATCTGCTGCTGAAGGGACCCTCTTAGAGATTTTCGCTGAAGAGGGAGACGATGTTCCATGTCTGAATCCGGTTTGCATTATCGGGGAGGCGGGAGAAGATATTTCTGCTCTTATCGCCGAAGCCAAAAAGCAGCTCGGCGGAGAGGAAGCTGCTGAAAAACCTGAAAAGAGTGAGATAGTCCCGGAGATAAAAGATACTCTTTCTGTATCTGCTACTGAGGCATCTGTTGTAAATACAAAATCAGAAGACGGCTTTATGAGAATTTCTCCGCGGGCGCGTCATCTTGCAGAAAGAACAGATGCTGATTTGTCAAAAGCAGTGCCGACCGGTCCAATGGGAAGGATCATTGAACGCGATATAAATTCTCTGTTGGATAAAGGACTTACAAACTCCGCCGCCGCAAAAGAAGCACCGGCAAATGCAGAAATTGCCGCTTCCGCGGCGTCTGCTCCTGATGCAGAATATGAGGACGTAAAGCTCCCGAATATTCGCCGCGTAATTGCAAAGAGTATGCATGCTTCGCTGTCAAATATGGCGCAGCTGACTCTAAATGCTTCCTTTGACGCATCTGAAATTATGTCATATCGGGCATCGCTTAAGGCAAACGGCGAAAAGCTTGGCATGAATAATATAACGCTTAATGATATGGTGCTTTTTGCCGTTGCGAAAACTCTGCTCGGACACCGTGATCTCAATGCAAACTATCTTGATGACAAGGATGTTATGCGGTATTTTTCACATGTCAACCTCGGTGTTGCAGTTGATACACCGCGAGGACTTCTTGTTCCGACTGTATTCCGTGCAGATACACTGTCGCTGAATGAGCTTGCAGCCCAGACAAAATCAGTAATTAAAGATGCTCAGGCAGGAACAATCAATCCCGATTTGCTCCGCGGTGCTTCGTTTACCGTTACTAATCTTGGTTCTCTCGGAATCGAGAGCTTCACGCCTGTAATCAATCCTCCGCAGACCGGTATTCTCGGTGTCGATACGATCACAAGGCGCGTAAAGATCGTCGACGGCAAGGATGTATTTTATAATGCAATGGGACTTTCTCTTACTTTCGATCATCGTGCTCTCGACGGCGCTCCGGCAGCAAAATTCCTAAAAGAACTTTGTGCAAATCTTGAAAACTTCAATCTTCTGCTTGCCAAATAAGCCCTCAATTTATAGAAAGGAATAATACTGTTATGTATGATCTGATTATTCTCGGGGGAGGTCCCGCAGGATACAACGCTGCTGAGCGCGCTGCTCACAGCGGTCTTAAAACTCTTGTGATTGAAAAAAGAGCTCTCGGCGGAGTGTGTCTCAACGAGGGATGTATTCCTACAAAAACGCTTCTCTATTCAGCCAAAATATATGATTACTCAAAGCATTGCAGCGAATACGGCGTTAAACTCGACGGAGCCTCAATCGACCATGAATTTGTAATTGAACGCAAGAACAAAGTCGTAAAAATGCTTGTCGGCGGCATTGGAGTAACACTGAAAAAAGCAGGTATTGATGTTGTAAACGAAACCGGCGAGATTCTTCGCCGCGACGGAGACGGTTTTGCAGTAAAAGCCGGGGAAAATGAATATACCGGTAAACGGCTTTTGATATGCACTGGCTCAACCGCTGCCGTTCCTCCGATCCCCGGACTCCGCGAATCGGTCGAATCCGGATTCGGTATGACAAATCATGAAATTTTAGATTTAAAGGAAGTCCCGAAAAATTTAGTTGTTATCGGCGGCGGTGTTATCGGTCTTGAAATGGCGTCATATTTCTGCAGCATCGGATGCAAGGTTACGGTTATTGAAATGCTTGACCATATAGGTGGGCCGACCGACCGCGAGATATCCTCAATGCTTCAGAAGGAGTATACAAAACGAGGAGTGGAATTTCTCCTCGGTGCAAAGGTTACATCCGTCGGTTCCGACTGCGTAAATTATGAGCTCGGCGGAAAACAGCTCTCAGCGAAAGCAGACCGGGTACTCATTTCAATAGGGCGCCGTGCAATGACTCAGGGAATAGGGCTTGAAAATATTGGTGTTCTCACAGAACGCGGCGCAATTGTCACAAACGATTACGGTCAGACAAACGTAGCGGGAGTATGGGCTGCCGGAGACGTAAACGGTAAGTCGATGCTTGCACATACGGCTTACCGCGAAGGAGAAGCAGCAATAAATAATATGCTCGGCAAAAAAGACCGTGTGAATTATGCTGCAATTCCGTCTGTCATTTATACAAATCCAGAAGTTGCAGCTGTAGGAGAAACAGAAGAATCAGCAAAAGCCAAAGGTCTTGATATAATCTCCAAGACAGTTACTCTTAAGCTCAGTGGAAGATATGTTGCGGAAAACGAGGGCGGAAACGGCGTCATTAAGCTCATCGTCGGAGCCGAACATAAAAATATTCTCGGAGTTCACATGATTGGAACATATGCTTCCGAAATGATATACGGATGTGCTATGATGGTAGACAGACAGATGCGTATCGAGGATATTCAGAAAAGCGTTTTCCCGCATCCTACAGTTGGAGAAGTTCTCAGAGAAGCTTCATTTATGTTCTGAGTATTTTTACTGCTGTTTATTCTGCATGTCCGGCGTTTTTTCCGTTTGGACAGCAATAAAAATAAATTTAATATTAAAAAAGTAATATAAAGAAGGAGTACAATTATGCCAAAGTCACAGTTTGTTGACCCAAAGAAAGCTTTTGAACCCGGCTATATACATTTCGAGGATATAGCCGTATGCCAGTACAAAAAGACGCTCGCAGAAGAAAAAAAGATTTACAGTAAAGATGATTTTATTCGTATTTACAGGGATATGCGTATTATCCGTGAGTTTGAAACGATGCTTAATGAAATCAAAACAAAAAGCGAGTACAATGGAGTAGCATACAATAATCCGGGACCTGCACATCTTTCGATAGGTCAGGAAGCTTCTGCTGTTGGAGAAGCTTACAGCCTTGATATAGATGACCTCACTTTCGGATCACATAGAAGCCACGGAGAAATACTTGCTAAAGGTCTTTCATCAATCAACAAGCTCGACGAGAAAGAGCTTTACGATATAATGAAAGAATTCCTTGACGGAACGGTTCTGAACGTAGTTGAAAAGCATATGAACGCTGACGGAAACATCAAAGAGCTTGCAATTAACTTCCTCCTTTACGGAGCACTTGCAGAGATATTCGCAAGAACAACAGGCTTTAACAGAGGTCTCGGCGGATCGATGCACGCATTCTTTATTCCTTTTGGAATTATGCCCAACAATGCGATCGTAGGCGGAGGTGCCCCCATCGCACTTGGTGCTGCTCTTTATAAGCGTAGCAACCATAAAAAAGGAATCGTTGTTGCTAACTGTGGTGACGGTGCCTGTGGCCGCGGTCCTGTTCTCGAATCCTTCAACTTTGCTTCTATGGATCAGATTACGAAGCTCTGGAACGACGGCAAAGGAACCGGAATGCCGATTCTTTTCAACGTTTTCAACAACCACTACGGAATGGGCGGACAGACAAGAGGCGAAACCATGGGTTACGACATGGCTGCACGTCTCGGTGCTGGCTTCAATCCTGATATGATGCATGCAGAACGCGTTAACGGTTACGATCCGCTTGCAGTTATTGATGCTGTGACAAGAAAGAAAGAACTTCTTGTAAACGGAAAGGGTCCGGCTCTGCTTGATGTTGTTACCTACCGTGTTTCAGGACACTCTCCCTCAGACAGCTCTACCTACAGAACGCCAGAAGAAATCGAAGCATGGAAGGAAGCAGATCCGATTCTTGCGTTCAAGAATAAGCTTATCAAGGGTAAAATTGCCACCGAAAACGAGATTGCGTCTATTGACGAAGCTATAATCAACCGCATTACAGAAACTGTTAAGCTTGCTATCAACGATGAAATATCTCCGCGCATGGATCTTGACAAAAATCCTGATGCTATATCATCTATCATGTTCTCAAACCAGAAGGTTCACAGCATGGATCCTTCACGTCAGGCAGAGATGCTTACATCAAAAGAGGATTGTGCGCGTGTGAAGGAAATTGCAGGGAAAATCCGTACTGCTAAGGATGAAAACGGAAAGCCTGTTTCCAAAATGAAGCTGTACAATATTCGCGACGGTCTGTGCGAGCCGATCATAGATAAATTCTATGACGATCCGACACTTATCGCCTACGGCGAGGACAACCGTGACTGGGGCGGAGCATTCGGAGTATACAAGAAAATTACCGATTCTGTTCCTTATCACCGTTTCTTCAACTCTCCGATTTCCGAATCTGCAATTGTCGGTTCCGCGGTAGGATATGCAATGTGCGGTGGACGTGCGATTGTTGAGCTTATGTATGCCGACTTTATCGGCTGCGCGGGCGATGAAATTTTTAACCAGATGGCAAAATGGCAGGCAATGAGTGCCGGCATTCTCAAAATGCCGATTATTCTTAGAGTTTCTGTAGGATCCAAATACGGCGCTCAGCATTCTCAGGACTGGACAGCACTGACAGCACATATTCCTGGCTTGAAGGTTGTCTTCCCGTCTACTCCTTATGATGCAAAAGGCTTAATGTCCGCGGCACTTGAAGGAACAGACCCTGTAATTTTCTTTGAATCCCAGAGAATCTACGACAAGGGAGAAGAATTCCACGAGGGCGGTGTTCCGAAGGAATATTATGAAGTTGAATTCGGCGATCCCGATATTAAGCGTACCGGTAAGGATGTGACAATTTTAACAATCGGAGCTGTTCTTTACAGATCTCTCGAAGCTGCCAAAACGCTTGAAGAAAAATACGGTATTTCAGCCGAGGTTATCGATACACGTTCGATCGTTCCGTTTGATTATACAAAGGTTATAGAGTCAGTAAAGAAAACAGGAAAGGTAATCATAGTCGGAGATGCATGTGAGAGAGGCTCTATCATGAAAGATATGGCCGCAAATATTAATGAATTCGCCTTTGACTACCTTGATGCTCCCGCCGTTGCATACGGCTCACGCAACTGGATTACTCCTGCATTTGAGCTTGAAAAATACTACTTCCCTCAGGCAGACGGCATTATCGATTGCATTCATGAAAAGCTTATGCCGATTCCGGGATATGTACCCACTCACAATTTCAGTGATGTTGAAAAGATGAACCGCTCAAAGCTTGGGCTTTAATTTCAGACATTTGCTGATGAATATACTATAAATATACATGGCCGGACTTCGATTATCCGCATAATAAAAAACTGTAAATTGTGTTTTTTATAACGCGGTATTCGCTGTCCGGCTTTTATTCAATATATCCGCTGGCGGCGGAATGGAGGATCAAGATGATTATATATCACAACGACTGTACGAACCCATACGAGAATATGGCAACCGAAGAATACTTGCTCGATTCTGCCGGAAAAGAAGACATTTTTATGCTATGGAGAAATGAACCGGCGGTAATAATCGGACGCAATCAAAATGCGTACGCAGAAATCAACCTCGAAACAGCTGAAAGGAAAAACATTAAGATTGTCAGGAGACTTACCGGCGGAGGCGCGGTTTTTCATGATCTCGGTAACTTAAATTACACTTTTATCAGCTCTGATATTGAAAAAGGGACGCTTAATTTCGCAAGATTCTGTGCTCCGATTATAGAAGCGCTGAATGAGCTTGGACTTAATGCCGAAATGTCGGGAAGGAATGATATTACAGTAGACGGAGTCAAGGTGTCAGGAACAGCGCAATGCGTCAGAAACGGACATATCATGCATCACGGGACACTTTTATGGTCGGCGGATTTATCAGATATGGCAGATGTTCTTCGCCCGGATGAGACAAAGCTTGCGAGCAAGGGTATAAAGAGCGTTCAGAGTCGTGTCGGAAATATATCGGCACTGCTGCAAAAAACTTATGACAGCGGCCGTACATTTGGCAGTGTACAAGATGAAAATATACTGCCCGAAACCGCTGATGATTTCAGAAGCTATCTTGAGTCACGCTTCGGAAAAAACATAACTTCTTTTTCTGCTGGACAGCGCAATGAAATTCGAAAGCTTGCAGATGAAAAATACTCCACATGGGATTGGAATTTTGGAAAATCGAAAGAGTATACACAAAGAAAAAAATCGAGGTTTCCATACGGACTTGTCGAAATATCAGTTACACTCGATCGCGGAATTATCAATGAAATATCGATACAAGGAGATTTTTTTGGCAGTAAATCAATAAATGAACTTGAAAAAAGATTGTGCGGTACCAGGTTTACACAGGATGAGGTAATAAAAAAGCTCTCTGATGTTGGAAACTACATATTCGGCGCAGCTCCCGATGAAATAGAAAAGCTAATTATTGGCTGATTAATATGATTTGTAAATTCTGCGTTAATATTTAAACGCTTTTATTTACTAATATGTAAAAGTGTGATATTATATACAATAATTATAATACTTTAATAAAAACTTTTCCCGATAATATAACGGAGGAAAAATCATATGTCTGCAAAGGACTTTCGCGACGAAAATACTGATTTTCTTTTTGATGCAATCATTTCTCTTAAAAATATTGAAGAATGTTATAGCTTTTTCGAAGATTTATGTACAATAGCCGAAATTAAGGAGATGTCAAAACGGCTTTTAGTCGCAAAAATGTTAAACGAAAATTGTGTTTACAGTAAGATTTCCGAAACGACCGGTCTCAGTACTGCAACAATCAGCCGGGTGAACCGTTGCCTTAAGTATGGTAGCGACGGCTATCAGACCGTACTTAAAAGATTAAACGGAGATGAAGAGAGCAAATAAAAATCTCTTTACTATGCTTGTTCACAATAATATTATTAATCCTTTGTCAGCCGGACCGACAAGGGATTATTTTACAAATTTGGTACAGGTAATACACATTTATACCTTATAGAAACATCTTTGGCAAGCTGGAAAGGATGCTTATAAAAAATGAACATAGAAAAATCAGCCGCAGCTTTCGGCAGACAATACTCTGTACTCGCTCCTTATTATGAAAAACTCAATTCCGA